>NZ_WKEE01000035.1:0-52044 GCF_021605635.1 Stenotrophomonas sp. PA-6-5C | reverse complement strand
GTCTCACCCAACACGCAACAGCACAGAGCCGACGACCCGCTGTTGCTGTTGCTGTCGAAGCAGTCGCGGCCGCAGGCCGCGCGGAAACCTCACAGATGCCGCAATTCCTGCTTCAACGTCGCCACGCAGCGCCGACTCACTTCCAGCGGCTGCTTGCCATGCCGCAGCACCGCCTGCACCTGGCCTCCGCTGCCACGACGCAGTTCCACCAGTTCATGGCGCGCCACCAGGCAGTTGCGATGGATGCGCACGAAGCGGCTGGCGAACTCTTCCTCCAGCGACTTCAACGATTCCTCGATCAGGTCCTCGCCACGGGCGTGATGCACCACCACGTACTTTTCTTCGGCCTGCAGATAGTGGATGTCGTCCAGCGGAATCAAACGCAGGCTGCCGCGCAGGCGCGCACACAGCATGCTGCGGGCTTGGCCGCCGGTGTGCTGGGGTTGGCCGTCGCGGCCGGCCAGGAAGGTGCGCGCGCGTGCGATCGCCGCCGCCAGCCGCTCGGCGCGCACCGGCTTCATCAGGTAATCGATAGCCGCCGCCTCGAACGCCGACAGCGCGTGCGCATCGTAGGCGGTGCAGAACACCACGGCCGGCCTCGGCTCGAAACTGGCCAGATGGCGGGCCGCTTCCAGCCCGTCCAGGCCGGGCATGGCGATGTCCAGCAGCACCAGGTCCGGCTGCAGTTCGGCGCACGCGTGCAGGGCCTGCTCGCCGTTGCCGGCCTCGGCCACTACGTCCACTCCTTCCTGCGCGGCCAGCAGGCTGCGCAGGCGCTCGCGCGCCAGCGGTTCGTCATCGGCGATGACTACCCTCACGATCGTCCCCTCACTGGATCGGCACTGTCACTTGGCAGGCATAGTAGCCCTCGCTCCAGCCAGCCGTCATCCGCGCGGCGCGGCCAAAGCGCCAGGTCAGGCGATGGCCGATGCTGTGCTGGGCATGGCCCGCTCCCTGCGCCAGGGCCAGCCCGGGCACCTGCGGATCGGGCGCAGGATTGCGTACGCGGATCTGCAGGTCGTTGCCCACACAGGCCAGATGCAGCTCGATGGTGCCGCCTTCGGGCAGGCGCGAGATGCCGTGCAGCACCGCATTTTCCACCAGCGGCTGCAGCACCAGCCGCGGCATCGGCAGATCCCAGGGCAGGGGTTCATCGCGCTGCCAGTGCACCCGCAGGCGGTCGCCCAGACGCAGCGATTCAATCGACAGATAGCGCTCGGCCAGCTCGCACTCATCGCGCAGCGTCGAATCGCCCTCGCCCGCGCCCAGTGCGGCGCGGAACAGATCGGACAGGTCGAGCACGGCACGTTCGGCCACCGCCGGGTCGCGATGCAGCAGGCTGGCGATCAGGTTCATGCTGTTGAACAGGAAATGCGGGCGGATGCGCGCCTGCAGGGCGTCGGCCTGCGCGCGGGCATTGGCCTGCACCTGCGCCGCCCAACGGTCGCTGACATAGAAGTAGCGCAGCGCCAACGCGGTGATCAGCGCCGTGGTGGCCGCGCTGCCCAAGGTGAAGCGCCAGAAGCCGATGCCGCGCGCGAAGTTGTCGCCCAGCACGGCATACAGGGCATGGATGATGCCCGCGCACAGGATGGCGATCAGCGCGGCCAGGGCAACGGCGGCGACGGCGCCCAGCATTTCCGGCAGCTTCGACAGCGCCTGCCGCAGCAGGCACAGGCTGGCGGTGACCGCCAGCGCCAGCCACAGGGCGAAACCGCTGGCCGAGGCCAGTTCACCCATCGTCCAATGGCGGCTGCCATCGGGTGCCAGCGCCAGCACCACCACCACCAGTTCGGCCAGGCCGAGCATCGCTGCCAGCCGCGGCAGGCGGCACAGTTCCGGCATCCACGGGGTGGCAGCGCTCGCGGCCATGGCTCAGGCGACGCCCAGGCGTGCCTGCAGCCAGTCGCCCAGCGCGTCGATTTCCTCGGCACAGACCTGGTGGGCCATCGGGTAGCTGTGCCACTGCACGTCCAGCCCAAGCGTGCGCAGCTTCTCTGCGCTGTGCGCGGCCACTGCCTGCGGGATCACCGGATCGCTGCTGCCGTGGGCCATGAACACCGGCACGTCCACCGCGCCATCGACGCGCGACGCGCTTTCGGCATCCGGCAGGTAGGTCGACAGTGCGATCAGGCCGGCCAACGGTGCAGTGCGTGCCAGCGCGGCACTGAGGATCACCGCCCCGCCCTGCGAGAAGCCGGCCAGGAAGATGTGATCGGCGGCGACGCCGCGTTCGATCTCGCGGGCAATCAGGGCATCCAGCTGCGCCACCGACTCCTGCACGCCGGTCATGTCGGCGCGCGAGCGGAAGTCCATGCCGACGATGTCGTACCAGCCGCGCATCGGCACGCCGTTGTTGATCGTGATCGGCCGCACCGGTGCGTGCGGGAACACGAAGCGCAGCGCCGGCCAGTGCGGACGCACCAGTTCGGGCACGATCGGCGCGAAATCATGGCCGTCGGCACCGAGGCCATGCAGCCAGATCACCGACCACTGCGGCGAGGCGCCGGTTTCCTGTTCCACCGTTTGCAGCATGTTGCGGCTCCTGTACGTTCGAGCCGCATTATGCCGCTGGCACGGTGCGATCAGTACAGCGGCGGTTGCTCGGCCGCTTCCCGGCGCAGCTGTGCGGCGCGCACCAGCACCGGCGGCGGGATGTTCTCTTCGGGGATGTCGAGCAGGCCGAGGCGGTGCAGAAAGGCACCCGGCCCGCGCAGCGAGGTCAGTGCCACCACCGGCACCGCCAGCACCATGCCGATCACCACCGGCGCCATCCAGGCCGCCAGCGACGGCGACACCGCCCACGCCAGCACGCCCATGAAGGCGCCAAACACGCCCAGGCCGCCGTAGCCGCGCACCAGCGCCATCCACGAGATGCCACCGTCATCGCGCTGCTGTGCATCCCAGCCCGAGTCACGCCCGGACAGCACTTCGGCCACGCCGCGCGACTGCACGTACATCACCACCGGCGCCATCAGCGCGGCCAGCACGGTTTCCACCAGCATCGACAGGAATGCGCGGATCGCGCCACCGCAGCCACGGCGTTCAACCGGGTCAAGCAGCATTGCCAGGTACCCCAGCACCTTGGGCATCAGCAGCACCGCCATGGTGGCGGCGAACAGGCGCACCACCTGTTCTTCATCCTGCGCACGCCAGTACACGCTGGGCGACAGGTGCAGCAGCGCATTGAAATCGATGCCTTCCTGGAATAACGGGATGGCGATGCCGATCAGCATCAGCATCGCCCACATCGGTGCGGTGAAGTAATGGCCGATGCCGATCAGCATGTGCACGCGGCTGATCCAGTGCAGGCCACGGCTGCCCACCACCTTGCCGTGCTGCAGGTTGCCCTGGCACCAGCGGCGATCGCGCACCAGCAGGTCGGTCAGCGTCGGCGGGCCTTCCTCGTAGCTGCCGCCCAGGTAGGGCACCATGTGCGCAGCCCAGCCACCACGGCGCATCAGCGCTGCTTCCACGAAATCATGGCTCAGCACGTGGCCGCCGAACGGCTTGCGCCCCGGCAGTTCCGGCAGGCCGGCGTGGTCGGCGAAGGCACGGGTGCGGATGATCGCGTTGTGCCCCCAGTAATTGCTTTCGGCACCGTGCCACCAGGCCACGCCACGGGCGATCACCGGGCCGTACACGCGCCCGCCGAACTGCTGCATGCGCGAGAACAGGGTGCGCCCGCCGATCACCGATGGCAGGGTCTGGATCAGGCCGACGTCGGCGTTGTGCTCCATGCCGGCCACCAGGCGCACGATGCTGTCACCGGTCATCAGGCTGTCGGCATCCAGGATCAGCATCTGCGGGTAGGCACCGCCGAAGCGGCGTACCCAGTCGGCGATGTTGCCGGCCTTGCGCGCGCCGTTGTCACCACGGCGGCGATAGAACAGCCGCGCCTGGCCATCGGGCACCAGCTCGCGCAGCTCGGCGAACACCTGCTCTTCGGCACGCGCGATGTCCTCGCGGCGGGTATCACTCAGCACGAAGAAATCGAAACGCTGCAGCTGGCCGGTGGCCGCCACCGATTCGTAGATCGCGCGCAGGCCAGCCAGCAACCGGCGCGGGTCTTCGTTGTAGGTGGGCATCAACAGCGCGGTGCGGCTGTGCACGGTCGGCAGCGGCTTGTCCGGATCGATGCCCAGGCGGTAGCCGCGGTCGAACACGGCCGTCAGGAAGCCGGCCACGGCACTGGCGAAGGACAGCGCGATCCACGCGAACAGGCCGACGAACAGCACCAGCAGGCAGGCCTCCAGCACGCTGATGCCGTTGCCGGACAGTACCCGCCACATCATCCGGGTAGCCACGGCGGTCATCGCCACCGTGCCGCCGAGGATATACAGGCGGCGCAGGCCGATCATGCGCGGCGAGGTGCGATGGCGCCGGACCTTCAGCGCGCCTTCGCGCAGCGTCTGTTCGGGCATCACCAGCGGTGCTTCGGCCGGCAGCAGGGCCCAGCCCGCGTCAGGACCGGCCGTGACCGGTTCCGCGTCGATGGTTTCACTCCCCATGGCCGCCTACTCCCTGTAGGCCGCAGGACCGGCCGTCCCGGCCAGGCTGCATGCACCAAGGTTCCTGGCACGCATTCCCGGCGTCCGCACTTGTCCTGTCTGCCACGGCGTCATGCCGCGCAGTCGATGTCTGTCACTACCGGAACCCACACGATCTCCAACGGGGCGGAATCGAAAATGCGGCTCAGTCTATGGCCCCGAATGTAAGCCGGGTGCGAAGGTCTACGCCGGGAAATCTCCCCATTCAGCAATCAGCAGGCGAACCGCGGCACGCGGCCGGGGAATGTCGATTCAACCCGGAAAGTACTGGATCGTAACAAACGAGAACGGTTATCATTCCGTTAACCAGGCAGGTCACCGCGCTTCGCGCACCGGACCCACCCAGCTGCGCCGGACCTACCGCGCGCCCGACGACCCAGGGAAGGGGTGGCTGCCTGCTGTCTGCGTGCGCCTGCTGCTTCCACCGGGTCTCTCCTCTCCCTTGGAAGCCGTCATGTCCCCTCTCCGTTCCGCGCGCCTGTCGCGCACCCGCTTGGCCAGTGCTCTGGCCGCCGCCTGCCTGCTGACCCTGCCCGCCCTCGCCGCCGCTGAAGCCAGCGCCGATGCCTCGACCAAGGACCTGGATACCGTGGTGGTCACCGCCTCGGGCAACCAGCAGTGGATCAAGGATGCCCCGGCCAGCATCAGTGTGATCAGCCGCGAAGACATCGAGCGCCAGCCGGTGCACGACCTGGCCACCCTGCTCAGCCGCATTCCGGGCGTGACCGGTGGGCTCAGCGCCGCCGGTGAGCAGTCCAAGATCAAGCTGCGCGGCATGCCGTCCAACTACACGCTGGTACTGGTGGACGGCAAGCGCATGGGCAGCTCGGCCTCGACCAACTATCGCCCCGACCTGGGCCGCCAGGACCTGAACTGGATTTCTCCCGACCAGATCGAGCGCATCGAAGTGGTGCGCGGCCCGATGTCCTCGCTATATGGCTCGGACGCGATGGGCGGGGTGATCAACATCATCACCAAGCGCATCGGTGACAGCTGGAACGGCAGCGCCACCCACAGCTACACCCGGCCGCAGGATGGCGACCGTGGCGACACCCAGCAGATCGGCGCGACCTTCTCCGGCCCGCTGGGCGAGCGCTTCGGCCTGCGCATCGGTGCCAACAGCATGCGCCGCGACTCGGACCGCTCCAACGGCGGCGTATATGGCAATGCCTACGCCGGCGAGAAGGACCGCAATGTCGACGCGCTGCTGCAGTGGAAACTGAGCGAGGCACAGGAAGTGTCGCTGGAGGCGGGCCACGGCGTGCAGCAGGCCTTCATCGCCCAAGCGCTGGAAAAGCAGGACGAGGGCGCATGGGGTGCCAGTGAGCTCAAGCGCAGTTCGCTGGCGTTGAACCACGACGGCAAGTGGGATTTCGGCACCTCCAAGCTCAGCGCGTACTGGACCGAGTACAAGAACGACATCGGCGCCACCGGTCGCTCCGAGGCAACCGATACGATCATCGAAGGCAGCCTGAGCACGCCCTTCACCCTGGGCGTGGACCACCAGTTCGCGGTGGGCGGCCAATGGAAGCGCCAGGAGCTGACCAACACCGACACCATCGGCCAGGCACCGATCGACTACGCCGGCAAACCGGTGGTCGGCTCCACCCTGGAAGTGGACACCTGGGCGTTGTTCGTCGAAGACGAGCTGAAGCTGCACCGCACCCTGGCCCTGACCCTGGGCGCGCGCCTGGACCACCATGAACAGTTCGGCAGCCATGTCAGTCCGCGTGCCTACCTGGTCTGGCACCCGAGCGAGCAGTGGACGATCCGTGGCGGCGTGTCAAAGGGCTTCCGCGCGCCGAGCCTGACCGAGAATTCGCCCAGCGCGGCGACCCAGTCCGGCGGCCGCGGCTGCACCTCGCTGTACCCGCTGGGCTATACCCGCGGCGGCTGCTACATGGCCGGCAACCCGGACCTGGACCCGGAGACCAGCACCAACCGCGAGATCGGCGTCAGCTTCGACAACGATCTGGTCGACGCCGGCCTGACCTACTTCCATACCGACTTCAGGAACAAGATCGAATACGAAGCGCTGGGCTTCTTCAACGGTTACTGGTGGACGCGCATGAGCAACGTGCAGCGCGCGCGCACCAGCGGCATGGAAGGCAACCTCAACCTCCGCTTCGGCGATCACTGGCGCTGGCGTACTTCCGCGACCTGGATGAAGGAAGCCAAGAACCTGACCACCGGCCGCAACCTGATCGACACCCCGGAGTTCTCGGGCTATTCGTCCTTGGACTGGACGCCGAACACGGTGTTCTCCAGCAGCCTGTCGGCGCAGTACACCGGCAAGCAGACCGGCGTGGTCAATACCTTCCTGAAGGCCTACACGCTGTATGACCTGACCGCTGCCTGGAACGTCAACGAGGTGCTGACCCTGCGTGGCGGCGTCAGCAACCTGGCCGACAAGAAGCTGTACGCCGACGGCGCCACCGACTACTTCGTCGCCGGCCGCAGCTACTTCCTCAGCATGACCGCGCGCTTCTGATGGGCACTGCGATCGCGCTGGCAACAGGCCAGCGCGATCGTGGCGGCTTTTTCAGGTTCAGTCGTTTTGCAGCACAGCCGGTGCAGCGTCGCGGCTGGCCGCGATGCGTGCACGGTCCATCGCCACCGCCAGTTGCTGGCGGGCGAGCAGTTGTTGTGCCTGCACCACTTCGGGTGTCGGCAGGAGCACCGGTCCGGGTGCGTTTTCCGGTGTAGCTGGTGTGGTCATGCAACCTCCATGGACATACCACTGTTACCCATAAAACACTGGGGTGGCAGCGGAACTGCGCACCCTATCCTAAAAACAAGGCGGATGGGTGACGGTGCGGCACCGGGACGCAAGCCCTTTGCCGTAGGAACGTCACATTTTTGACGTTCCAAGCTGGTTTGCTGAATGTGACTCACTTATCATGAAAACGTTTTCCTACAGGGAAGTCCCTACTCGCATGAATACCGTCGACCTCAACCGCTTCAGCCCGAAGTGGCAGTTCCGCTTCAACTTCTTCCAGCAGCACGGCGCCCCCAAGGAGCCCGGCTTCAAGCAGGCCTGGAAGGCGCTGTCCTTCGGCGACCGCCTGAAGATCAACCTCAACTTCTTCGCCTTCTTCTTCGGTGCGATCTATCTGTTCATCCTGGGCATGTGGCGCAAGGCGCTGGTGGTGATCGGCATCAACATCGTGCTGATCGCGGTCAGCCTGGTGCTGCCGGACATCGTGGCCCGTGCACTGTTCATCGCAATGAACTTCCTGGTGGCGTCGAGCACCAACTACAGCTATTACCTGGAACAGGTGAAGGGCAACACCAGCTGGAACCCCTTCGAAGGCATGTTCTAAGCCCAAGCGCACGACAGCGCAGCAATACACCGACGCCCGGCCTTGGCCGGGCGTCTTCGTTCACGGCCGGGGTCAGGCGGCACGCAGCGATGCGAGCGGCCGGGTTTCGGCCTGCAGGCGGAAGCGTGACACCGCCACCGCCAGCTGCTCGGCCTGTTCTTCCATCGCCCGTGCCGCCGCCGTGGCTTCTTCCACCAGCGCAGCATTCTGCTGGGTGGTCTCGTCCATCTGCACCACGGTCTGGTTGACCTGTTCGATACCGGCCGACTGTTCGCGCGAGGCGGCCGAGATCTCGGCCATGATCTCGTTGACGCGGCCGACCTGGCCGACGATCTCCTGCATCGTGCGGCCAGCGCCATGCACCAGCTGCGCACCGGCACCGACATGGCCGACCGAGGCGTCGATCAGCTCCTTGATCTCCTTTGCCGCGCCCGCCGAGCGCTGCGCCAGCGCGCGCACTTCGCTGGCAACCACCGCGAACCCGCGGCCCTGTTCGCCCGCACGCGCCGCTTCCACCGCTGCGTTCAATGCCAGGATGTTGGTCTGGAAAGCGATGCCATCGATCACCGAGATGATCTCGGCGATGCGCTGCGAAGAGGTCTCGATCTGCTCCATGGTCTGCACCACCTGGCTGACCACCTGCCCGCCTTCGCTGGCAACGCCTGCGGCCGAGGCCGCCAGCTTGTTGGCCTGCAGGGCGTGATCGGCGTTCTGGCGCACGGTGGAGGTGAGCTCTTCCATGGACGCGGCGGTTTCTTCCAGGTTGGCCGCCTGCTGCTCGGTGCGGCGTGACAGGTCGCTGTTGCCCGACGCGATCTCACCTGCGGCCAGCCGGATGCTGGATGCAGACTGCTGGATCTGGCCGACGATCTGGGTCAACTGCTGCACGGTGCTGTTGGCATCATCGCGCATCACCGCGAACACCCCGTGGAAGTCACCCTCCATCCGTGTACTCAGGTCACCGGCGGCGATGGCGCGCAGCAGCGTCGACAGCGCGGCCAGGTTGTGGTCGCTGACCTGCATCATGGTGTTCAGGGTTTCCACCATGCGGCGGAAGTCATGCTCGAAGCGTTGCGCATCGCCGCGCACCGCGAAATCGCCCGCTGCTGCGGCGGCGGCCAACTGCTGGATCTGCTCGTTGATCGCCGCCAGGTTGGTCTTGGTGGTTGCCATGGCCGCGGTGAATACCGCCTTTTCGCCCGGCAGTGCGTCCATGTCCACGCTCAGGTCGCCCACCGCGTAGCGCTGCATCACTTCGACCAGGCGTTGGGTGACCGCGTTGCTTTCGGCCACCAGCTGGTTGCTGTCGGCCACCATGCGGCCGTACTCGCCCGGGAACACCGAGGCATCCATGCGGTAGCTGATTTCACCGGCATCATGTCGGCGCGCCATCTCCGCCTGTGCGGCCATTACCGCCTGCAGCTGGCCACGCATGTCCTGCATCGCGTCCAGCAACCGGCCCACTTCATCGTTGCCCAGTGCCGGCATGGCAGTGTCCAGCTTGCCCGCAGCCACGTCGCCCGCGATGCGCACTGCCTGTGCCAGCGGTCGCACGGCCAAGCGCTGCAGCAGCAGGTAGACGCCGCCGCTGAGGACCAGCGCGGCCACAACACCCACCAGCAGGATGATCCACAGCAGCTCGCGGGCCTGCGCGATGATCACCGCATGCGGCACCACCACGCCCAGCGCGAATCGCTGCGGCGCGTCACCCACCTGCAACGGCACGTACAGGCGCACGTTGCCGGCAGCATCGGGCTCGAACGCTTCATACGTCTTGTCGGCGGCGATCTGCGCCAGCATGCCGAGGGTGGCGGCATCGGTACGCGGCTTGCCGATCTCGGCAGCGTCGGCCGAGGCCAGCACCACGCCCTTCGGCGACAGCAGTTCGACACGGCCGGCACCCATCGGCTTCAGCAGGGCCAGGTGCTTCTGCAGCGCGTCCAGCGAGAAGTCGACGGTGAAGACACCGAGGAAGGTGCCGTTCTCTACGATCGGCGTACTCAACGTGCTCATCAGCACCTGCTTGCCGCCGATATCGTAGGCATAGGGCTCGCTGACCAGCGGCAGCTTGTCCCGGCTGGGCACCATGTACCAGTTACCCGAGCCACTGGCAGTCTCGGTGTAGTCGGTCATCGTCGACTGCTGCGGCTTGCCGTCCTGCCAGGCCCAGTAGCTCATGTAGCGGCCGGTGGCGTCGTGCGCTTCGCTGTTGATGAACTCGGCATCCTTGCCGTCGAACGCATTGGCCTCCCACATGGTGCTCTTGCCCAGCCATTCCGGGTGCGCGTGCAGCTGCTCGCCGATGACATTGGCCAGGCTGGCGCGATCGGGCGCATCACCGCGCGCACGCTGGGCCAGCACGGTTTCCACCATCGCATCGTTGCTGGCGAAGGCCGTGCCCAGGTCGGCAGCCACCTGGCGCGCCTCGGCACGGGCTTCGCTGGCCATGGTCTGCCGCGAGGACGACACCAGCGCCGAACTGGCCTGGTGATAGATCAGGAACGCGGTCGCGCCGAAGCACAGCAACGCGATCACCGCGGTGCCCAGCATCAGCTTGTGGGCGATGCTGCCGGGGCGACGGGCAGCGACGGAACGGGAAGAAGACATGGGAGGATCCGCAGGCAGTTCAGGTCGACCGGTGCCACCAGGGCACCGCGCAGATGCGCGATCCATCGCGCGGGCCGCCTGCCCTGCCGGATCGGAACCCGGCGCAGGAAAGCGCGCACCGGGTTAGCGGCCATGGCCGGGCGAGGTTGAGGCTCAGCGCACGCACAAACCTGAACCTGCTCAGCTGCGGCCGTCGACGCCGGCGTGTACTACTCGGCCACGCGGTCGCGGATCCACTCCGCACGGGGCAGGACCTCGATGCTGCCGGCGGCGTACTGCTGCAGAACGTCCTCCGGACCGAAACGCGGCTGCCAGCCCAGCGCTTCGCGCATCCGGCTGCTGTCATAGACCCGGTCGATGCTGAGCGGCAACGGCCAGCCACGGCGCTCGAACTCGGCCAGCAGCTGCGGCGCGCGGCGCGCCAGCACCTGGCGCGGATCGGCCGCCAGCTGCAGGCAGTCCTCGCGTCGGAAGGGCGTCGGCGCACAGGCGAGGTAGCGCTGGAAGGGCGCGCCTTCATCGTGAAGCAGCGCAGCATGCGCGCTGGCCACGTCGCGCGCGTCGATACCGCGGTGCAGGCGGAACATCGCCATGCGATCAGGCGGCTCGGGGAAGCAGCGTGCCATCCGCAGCACGCGCACGGTGAATGTTGCACTGGCCGCCGCTTCGGCAGCGGCCTCGGCCTGCAGCTTGGTGCGGTGGTAGATGGTGCGTGGCAGCGGCTCGGTGTCCTCGTCGATCCAACGACAGCCGCCGGACACCACGGCATGGCCGTACAACGCCGTGGTGCTGGTCAGCACAAAGCGCTGCACGCCGGCCTCGCGCGCAAGCTGCAGCAGGTTCGCGGTGGCCTCCACGTTGATCTGCTGGAACACCGCGTCAGGTACCAGGCCCACGTGGGGCGCGTGCAGTGCCGCGGTGTGGATCACCGCGTCGACCCCCTGCACAGCGCGCTCCAGCGCCCGGCGATCGGTGACATCGGCAATCACGCGCGTGGTGGCGAAGGGACTGCGATCCAGCCCCACCACCTCATTGGCGCCCGCCAGCGCACCGAAGATCGCGCGCCCTATCCGCCCGGAACTTCCGGTCAACAGAATCTTCATTGAATCCATTCACTCGACAGCGCCCGGGATCTACCGGGATGCCTCGATTCTAGGCAAGCCCGATGGCATCGGCGATAGGAATCGATGACATTCTGCATGCCATCGCCATCGGGTCGGCGGCGCTTGACCGGGCAGCGGGAACTCACGCCTCCGAGCGGGCCGATACCAGCCGCAGGAAGGCTTCGTTCTGGTAGCGGCTCATGCGCAGCTGCTGGCCGTTCTCCAGGGTGAGTACGTGATGGCCGTTGAACCAGGGATGGATCGTCCTGACCCGCGCGATGTTGACGATGGCCGAGCGATGCACCCGGGCGAAATGCCGGGGATCAAGCCGTTCAGCCAGGCTGTTCATCGTTTCGCGAAGCTCATGCACGCGATCAGCCAGGTGCAGCTGCACCGTATTGCGATTGGCGCGGATCCAGAGGATGTCCTGCACCGCCAGCAGCAGCACCGTCTCGCCATCACGTACGGCGATACGCTGCAGATGATCCTCGCGCCTGCGCAGCACATCCAGCGCCTGCAGCAGGCGCGTGTTGTCGGTTGCATTGGCAGCCTGGGCCAGCCGGGATTTCGCGCGCAGCAACGTCGCCGCGAAACGCTCCCGACTGAAGGGCTTGACAAGGTAATCCAGCGCGTTGGCTTCGAATGCACGTACCGCATACTGCTCGTAGGCGGTGACAAATACCGTGGCCGGCATCCGCGCGGCACCAATGGTGGCCAGCACGTCCAGACCGGTGATGCCAGGCATCTGCACATCCAGGAACACCAGGTCCGGCGACTGCGCACGGATGGCTGCCACGGCAGACACGCCGTCACCGCACTCGGCCACACTGTCGATGTCTGCATCGCCGTGCAGCAGGCGCGTCACCGCGCGCCGGGCGATCGGCTCGTCGTCCACCACCAGCACGCTCAGGCTCATGCGGCACCGCCGTGCACGACAAACTCGGGAGCGTCATCGGCATCGTCCAGCATCCGCAATGGCAACCGCACCCGGCAGGCCACACCCTGCGGCCAGAGCAGGTCCAAGCGCACCTCGGCCGCATCGCCGTACAGCTCGCGCAGGCGCAGCCGCGTATTGGACAGGCCGATGCCATGACCACCTGCCGCCCCGGGCTGCTGCAGCGTACTGTTCTGGTTGCGCACCTCGATGCACAGCATGTCACCGTCGCGGCGGCCCTCGATCTCGATGGTGTCCTCGCCAAGGTTGCGGCCGATGCCATGGCGCAGCGCGTTTTCCACCAGCGGCTGCAGGATCAGGCTTGGAACCGCGCCATCAAGCAGTTCTGGTGCGACGTAGATGCGGCTGTGCAGGCGGTCCTTGAAACGCGTGCGCTGGATGCCCAGGTACAGCTCGATCAATTCCAGTTCCTGGCGCAGGCTGATTTCCTGGCCATCGTAGTCCTCCAGAAAGGCACGCAGCAGCTCGCTCAGGCGCAGCAGCATGTCTTCGGCACTGGCCTTGTCTTCATCCAGCAGGGTGATGATGGCGTGCAGCGTATTGAACAGGAAATGCGGCTGCAGCTGCGACTTCAACGCCAGCAACCGCGACTGCGCCAGCTCGGTCGCCAGCCTGCTTGCCTCGACCTCGCGGCGCACTTTTTCCTGCTGGAAATGCAGCGCCTGCTGGATCGCGAACAGGGCCCAGTAGGTCAGCAGGCCCATCGCGAAATGCTGGGCAATGAAATACCACAGCTGCTCGCCAAAGCTGCTGGGCTCGAACCATGTGGACACCAGGGCACCCACCACCATCGCCAGCCCGGTCACCCCCACACTGGCCAGCAGCTGCACACCCAGACCGGCCAGCCTTCGCTCGGGCCGCAGCGGATAGCGTTCGCCCAGGGCGAACACCAGCGGCGCCAGCGCCGCCCAAGTGAACCACTGGATCATCGACCAGCGCAGGTAGACCTCGAACGGGAATGACTGGCCCTGCAGGCTGTGGCTCAACACCCTCTGCAGGGTGAAGGCGAAGGCGACCGCCAGCCACAGCAGCAGGTAACGCAGCACGTCGATCTGGGTATGGCCAAGGCGGATCTTCATCGCATGCGTCCCGGTGCCCGAAGCGGGCCAGCGCCATCTTAGGCACAGCATGGCTGGCAATGAAGGGCGGCGATGGCCGATTGCGATTGGTCCCGCTGTCGCGACGATTCGTCCCGGATCGATTGCGGGCGCGGAGCCTCCACCGCCAGATGGCGATGTCCCCAATGGAGATCCCGCATGCACCTGTCCCGCCCCCTGCTCGCTGTGAGCCTGTTTTGCATTGCCGCCAGCGCGCCTGCTGCGCCGCTGCACTACCTGACCCTGGTCAACCGTGCCCATGCACCTGCCACGTCGGTGGAAGTCGCGGCGAGTGAAACCGACGCATTCCATGCCCTGGCATTGGCCGGGCCCATCGCAGGAGGTGGCGGCCAGGCGACCGTGGCGCTGCGCGGGACCGGCTGCCGCGTCGATCTGCGCATCACCTTCAAGGACAGGCGCCGCATCCTGTACAGCAACACCGATGTCTGCCGCGGTGACCGGCTGCTGATCTCGGCGCTTCCTGCGCGGTAACCGTCTGTCAAACGCATGCGCAGGCCATGTGAGCCCGATGTGGCCAACGTCTACCTGCCGTTAGCCTGCGATGTGGAGCATGAAGCCGTCGCTGATGGCGGCATCCCATTCCACCTCCGGAGACCGGCAATGGCCAACTCACGCAGCGGCAGCAGCAATCGAGGCTTTGCCTCGATGGACGAAGACAAACAGCGCGCGATCGCATCGAAAGGCGGACGCGCCGCACACGCATCCGGCAATGCGCACCAGTTCAGCCCGGATGAGGCCCGGGTGGCGGGCCGCAAGGGCGGTGAAGCGATCAGCCAGGATCGCCAGCACATGGCCGCGATCGGGCGTGAAGGTGGGCATGCCCGGCATGCCGCCACCCGTCAGCAGCAGCAACAGCAGGAAATGGCCGGCAACCCTGACGGCAGCCAACTGGGTTGAGCGATCACTGCCAGCGTCGAAGGGCGGATTAGCCGCGGTCTTCCAGTCAGCGGTGGGCGAGGATGTTCAACAGGCGCCCGAACGGGTCGCGCACGTAGAAGCGACGCACGCCCCATGGTTCTTCGGCCGGGCCATATTCAAGAGCGATGTTGGCGTGTCGCAGGCGTTCGAGCACATCATCCAGGTCGTCCACCTCGATCGAAAGATCCGGCACCGGCGTACCCGATCCGCCTTCGCTGGCAACGCTGAGCTGTGCCAGTGCAGTGCCCTGCCCGCCGTAGGTGACGATCCAGCCGTGGTCCATGACGATGACCATGCCGAGGATGTCGCGGTAGAACGCGGCCGCCTGTGCAGGATCGGCACTGGCGATGTTGGCGACGACGCGTTTTACAGCCATGTGGCGGCTCCAGACGATCACGACCGCGGACCACGTGCCTGCGGCCGGGTGGAAAGGGGGCCCTTGGATGGGCCCCCCAATGCGAACGGTATGCAGGCCTCAGACGGCGCCGCACCTGTCCATGACACAGCGATCGTATTCGAACTGGCACTCCATGGCATCACCGCCGCCGGCCACGCAGGCCTGGTACGCCTTCCAGCACGGGAAGTCGCACGGCTGCACCGGACCGGCCACTGCCACCGAACCGGTACACGCAAGTGCAAACACCGCAGCAGCGATCACTTTCCTGATGGCTCGCATCGATATCACTCCCTGATAGGCCTGGTCACTCCAGGCCGCACCACCCTACCCGCGTGTGCGGGAGAGGAAGTGAAAGCGCCGGTTCAGCCTGCCAGCAGCTGCAGATGGCGCAGCTGCGCGCGCAGCTCGGCGATGTCGTGCCACGGCAGTATCGGCGAGTTCCCGCGCTCATCGGGCGGGTTGCCGGGAAGACCATCCGACCAGCCACCCGCGCCCACCAGCGGCAGCAACGGCCGCTTGTGCAGCCAGGCCAGACACACCTCGGAAATCGTGCCTGCGCGCCCGCCGATGACGATGCAGGCATCGCCGGCCAGGGCCATGATGAGGTTGCGGGCATCGCCCATACCGCAGGGCACTACCACCGTTGCCGGCCAGTCCGCTGCAGGCATGCTGCCTTCCGGAATCACACTCAGCACCGTGCCACCGGCTGCGACTGCATGCTCGGCTGCCACCCGCGTGGCCGGGCTGCCGCAGCCGCTGACCAGGGTGATTCCACTTTCGGCGAGGAATCTCCCCGCCTGTGCAGCCAGGTCGAATGCCGGTGAGCCGGGATCAGCACTACCAAGGATCGCGATCTGGGGCTTGCGGAAGGATGGTGTCATGCAGCGACCTGGCAATGGGAAGAGAAGCAGGGAGGCAAAGTCGATCAGCACAGCGCGCTCGATTGCCCGAGGCGGGACAGTATCACGCTCATCCCTCCCTTTCTGATGCTGGCTGCTCACTCCGCGACCGTCGCAGCATCGCCAGACCAACCAGGCTCAGCGACGGCAGCAGCAACCCATAAGCCACCAGCGGCCAGACCGTGTCGCCCGGGAGCAGCAGCGTGGCGAGCGTGCCAAGCGTAGCCACGATCAGGCTCTGCACGGCGTAGTACAGCGCCACCGCCGTACCGGAAGCATCGGCGAAATCGCGCAGTGCGCCGTTGGCGGCCACCGCCACCACCATCACGATGCCGGTGGCGACCAGCCACATCGGCAGCACGACACTGGCAAATGACGGCGGCAGCATCGCCGCCATCGCCATGACCAGCATGCCGCCGATCATCACCATCAACCCACGCAGGAAGCTGCCACCAATGCCCCATCGGCCGATGAACCAGGCAGCGAAGCGGGAGGTGACGATCATCACCAGCGCAACCGTCGCGAAGGCCAGGCTGAAGCCCATCGACGAATAGCCTGCGCGCCCCATCAGCACTCGCGGGGCGATCGAGAAGAACACGAAGAACGTGCCCATCGCCGCACTGAATCCCAGTGCATGGACCCAGAACCCGGCATTGCCGAGGATGCGCGCGAAGGCTGGCGATGCGTGGCCGTGCTGTGGCGGCCGCGTTTCCTGCCAGCCCCGGCATGCGCGCGCACCCGCCAGCAACCCCAACACACCCAGCGCGACGAAAATGGCCCGCCAGCCCAGCGCGTAGGCGATCAACGCGCCGAGGATGGGGCCGAGTGCCGGCACGAATGCCAGCATCGAGGCGAACAGACCGTAGAGCGTGGCACCCTCGGCCGTATCGGCATACACATCGCGCACCGTAGCGAAGGTGGCGACCAGTGCGGCCGACGCACCGATCGCCTGCACGCCGCGCCAGGCCAGGAACCCCGCACCACCACTACACGAGGCGAGCGCGAACGACGCCAGCGTGAACAGCAGCGCGCCCATCAGCAGCACAGGCCGTCGCCCGATCCGGTCCGACAGTGGGCCGAAGATCAGCTGACCCAGCCCGAGTACTAGCATGTACAGACTCAGCGTCAACTGGATGATGGCAGGCGATGTGCCGAGTGCATCCGGCATGGCCGATACAACAGGCAGGTAGATATCCATGGCCAGCGAGGCCAGGAGGTCGAAGGGAGCCATCAACGCGATGGCGGCTGGCAGGGAATGGGCCCAGCGAAGGGCTTTTCGATCAGACATGGGGAAACATCCGCTCAGGAGGGAATCCGGCGGTGATCAACCCAGTGCGTGGAAATCGCAGGAAAAGACCACCGCAACAACGTGCGTACCGTTGTTGCGGCTCAGCGGACTGTCTGCGGACCGTTCCCGTTGTTCATCTGATGATCCGGTGGAAGATCGAATGCGGCCAGTGTAGCAAGGCAATTGTGCCGTCGCCGGCAACGGCGTCCGGCACGGTCTCAGGGCACGGGCAGCATGTCGATGCGCCGGGAGGGCGTGCATCGCACCTGCTCGATGAGCCGTCGGACCACCGGCGATGTTTCCTGTTCACGGTACAGCGCAGCGATGGTCGAGGCAATGACCGGCCCCGCGATCGGCAGATACACCACGCCCGGCAGCAACAATGTCCGCTGCAGTACCGACGGTACGATCGCCACTGCCCCATCGCCCACCGAGACCTGCGCGAGTACGGCGGCAAGATGCCCGGGACGGGAGCGGATGTCCGGCACGAATCCGCCACGGCGGGCAACCTCCAGCGTGCCTGCGGGCTGCTCCGGCATGATGAACGCCTCCTTCGCCAGCAGCGCCGGCTGCACCGGCAAGGCCGCGCGAGCCAGCGCGTGCGATGCCGGCAACGCTACACAGAACTGGTCTTCGATCAGGATGTGCGAACCGAGCGCATCGGGAATTTCCATAGGAAGCCTGCAGAACACCACATCGATGCGACCGTCCAGCAGCAGGTCCGGCAGGTCGGCCATCGGCCATTCGCCTACCTGCAGAACCACATCGGGCGAGGCGCTGCGGAAACGCTGCAATTGCTCCTGCAGCGCGCCCGCATGGACCGCCGAACCCACGTAGCCGATCTCGATCCTGCCGATCTCGCCGCGACCGGCACGGCGGCCCACGGCCTCTGCCTGCTCGAACTGGCGCAGCACGTTGCGCGCTTCGGCCAGGAAGATCGCGCCGGCCGAGGTCAGCGTGACCTCGCGTCGGCTGCGATCGAACAAGGGGGTACCCAGGCGACGCTCGATCTCCTGGATCTGCACGCTCAGCGTCGGCGTGGCGATGCCCAGGCGCAGCGCGGCGCGTCCGAAATGCAGCTCCTCGGCCAGTGCGACGTAGTACTGCAGATGTCGACGGTCCATGCGCGCCCGGTCGTTAGTTTTGACCTAACGTACTTCAAGAACACGGGCAATGAAACAAACGGTCGAAGCTGCTTGAATGAGCATTGTTCTCCCACCCGAGTACCCGGTGCCCCTCTCCCTTCCCCGCCGCAGGCCGCCCAACTGGATCCTGATCATCGCCTCGCTCGGCTGCACGATGACAGTGCTGGAAACCAACGCCGTGGCCGTTGCGCTACCGACCATCGCGCGGGATCTGCAGGCGGACTTCGCCGACATCGAATGGGTGATCAGCTGCTACATCCTGTCCTTCACTTCACTGCTTCTCCCCGCCGGTGCCATCGCCGACCGCCATGGTCGCAGGCGCGTGTTACTGATCGGCATCGCGCTGTTCGCCATCTCATCGCTCACCTGTGCGCTGGCACCCACGGCCAGCGCCCTGTATGTGGCCCGCGCGTTCCAGGGCGTGGGTGCAGCCTTCCTGCTGGCGCCGTCGCTGTCGGTGATCGGCCACGAGTTCCACGAGGGCAAGCAACGCGACGATGCCTGGGCCTTCTGGGGTACGGCAATGGGCATGATGATGGTGCTCTCGCCGCTGATCGGCGGGCTGTTGTCCTCGCTGTGGGGATGGCGTTCGGTGTTCATCGCGATCCTGCCCTTCCTCGCCTTCCTTGCCTATGGTGCGATCCGCTGGGTTCCCGACTCCGCCGACACGGTGGTACGCCCGCTCGATCCGCCCGGCATCATCACCTTCAGCATGGCGATCTTCGGCATCGTGTTCTTCCTCGTGGAAGGACTCGCGCAGGGATGGACTTCGGTAGTGGCACTGGCCGGCCTGGGCCTTGGCATCGCAATGGGCGCGCTGTTTGCCTGCATCGAACTCAAGCGTCGGCATCCAATGGTCGACCTGCGGCTGCTTGCAAGCCCGCGCTTCGTCGGTGCACTCATCGCCATGATCGGCTACGCGGTCAGCGCGCAGGTGATGGCTTCGATGCTGCCGCAGTACCTGCAGAACGGCGTCGGCCTGAGTGCCTTGGCCACGGGTGCAGGCATGCTCCCGTTCGCCGCAGCGATGCTGCTGTTTCCAAGCGTTGGCAGGCGCCTGAGCCGACGATGCTCGAGTGAGATGGTGCTGGCCCTCGGCCTGTCGGTCACTGCCGCCGGCAATGCGCTGGCCGGTATCGGTGCGTGGCACCACATGCCGGCGGTGGCACTGCTGGCGATGGTCATCATCGGCGCCGGCGGTGGCATCCTCAACGGCGAAACCTCCAAGGCCATCATCGGCTCGGCACCCCGCGACCGCGCAGGCATGGCCTCGGGCATCAGTGCCACGACGCGCTTCGTCGGCATCCTGCTCGGCTTCACGGTTCTCTCCAGCGCCTTGACCGTCGGCATCCGCGCCGGACTGTCAGCACAGGTTCCCGCAGGCGACTTCATGCGGCTGGCCGACAGTATTGCCACGGGTGCGCTGACCAAGGGAGCCTCGATCGATCTCGCACGAGCGATCTACAGCCAGGGGTTTGCCGCATCCCTGTGGACCGCCGCGGCTGCGGCGACGCTGGCCAGCCTGGCTGTTGCCCTGCTCAGGAAACGCGCCTGAGCGCGGGTGGTGACAGACGCAGAAACGGCCAGGGCAGCACAAAGCTGCCCTGGCCGTGACGATGTGGGGGATGATCGCCAGATGCGATCAGGCAGCCTTCATCGCATGCTTGCGCGCGCGCATCACCGAGTGGCATTCCTGCACTTCCGGCAGCCACTGGGTCACTTCCTGGCGCACCGCCGGCGGCAGGTCGTTGTCCTTCAGCACGTCCTTGAACGCGCCCAGCAGGCGATCCTCGGACTCTTCAAGTTCGGCCACGTAACCGTAGTTGGTGTCACCGAAGGCAGCGCGCACCTTGCCGTAGAACTGCTGCATGGAACCAACCATGGTGCCGTGCTCGGCCGGCTTGCCACCGGTGGCGGCCACCGAGCTGCTCAAGGAGGACACGATGCGGCCCTTCACCCCGGCAATGCGGACGAACAATGCCGACAGCTCGGCATCCTTCACCTTGGTTGCGGCTTCCTCGTAGAAGGACTTGCCATCACGTGCGATCTCGATCAGGTCGTTGAGGCGATGCTCGATGGTGGACTGGGTGCTCATGTGTAGTCTCCTCGTTGGGGAAAGGACAACAGTGGTATCCGTTGCCTGCCAAACCAGATTGGCCGAACGCGCGTGGTTCGCGGGTGAGTACCGATTGATGCGGCGATCATGCTGCCGAACGGAAACCCACCAGCTCACGCGGGCGACGCGGCGCCTTCACTGCATCTGAATCCCAGGAGCGGTCACACGATCTTGCAGACAGGAGGTCTAGTCCACCGCAACCCACACCACATGGCTGATGCCACGATGGAACATCTTCGCGTAGGGACAGACCCGCTCGGTGTTGCGCACCAGTTCGGCCGCGCGTATCGGGTCCATACCAGGCAGGCACACCACGATCTCGGCCGACAGCAGGTACAGACCGTCCACGGGATCACGTGCGAACGTCACCGCTACTTCGATGCTGGGGTCGATCAGTTCCAGCCCCGCACGCGCGGCCACCAGCACCATCGCGCCGTGGAAGCAGCCGGCGTAGCCCGCCGCCAGCAACTGTTCGGGATTGGTACCGCCGCCGGGTCCACCCAGCTCAGCGGGCAACCGCAGGTCCACCGACAGCGCGCCATCATCCGACCGCACCACGCCCGACGCGCGACCGTGACGGGCCGCGCCACCGCTGACCCGTACCCGTCCGGTATACAGCGGGCGCACCTCATCACCATGGTACTTGTCGAGCACGCTGGTCGAAGGAGGCTTCAGCTCGGTCATTGCAGGCTCCTGCAGCGGAAGACACACATGAAACGCGCATCCACCACGGATCAGGCCGGCTGCACCTGCGCTGGCCCGGACTGCTGCAACCAACGCTCGAAGCCGATGGTGCCGAGCCATGCCTGTCCCACCGGTACCAGGGTGTCCTGCTGCAGCTGCGCACCGAAGTAGCGCACCTGGGTATCGCCAATCACCTCGCGTGCATCACCGGTCGCCTGCAGGAAGCGATGGGCCAGCGCCGCCATCGATTCGCGCTCCGGCCCCGCGATCTCCACCACGCCATTGACCGGCGCCTGCTGCGCGATGCGCGCAACGGCATCGGCCACATCCTCGGCGGCGATCGGCTGCACTGCGGCGGTCGGCAGATGCAGGGTCTGGCCATCACCGGCGGCCTGGATGATGCCCGGCAGGAACTCGAAGAACTGCGTCGAGTGGATGATCGTGTACGCCAGGCCCGAATCACGGATCAGGCGTTCCTGGGCGATCTTGCCGCGGAAATAGCCGCTGGCGGCCAGCTTGTCGGTACCCACCACCGACAACGCAACATGGTGGCGCACGCCGGCCTGCACCGCGGCCGCCAGGATGTTGTGGCCGGCAGTCACGAAGAACGACAACACCGCGGCATCTTCGAACGAGGGCGAGTTGGCAAGGTCGACCACGACCTCGGTGCCTTCCATCGCAGCGGCCAGGCCCTCGCCGCTCAGCACATCGATGCCGGTGGAAGGTGCAGCGACGACGATCTGATGGCCGGCCGCATGCAGGCGATCAACCACCTTGCTGCCGATGCGGCCGGTGCCACCGATGACGACAATCTTCATGACAGGTCTCCTGGAACGTGGGCGGTGCGGATGTGGCTGCATGCTAGGAACGCGTTGGCCTGCGCAGTAGATCCGCAGCGGGCCACGCACTGTTGCCACATCGGCACCAACACGCTCATGCCCATGCCGCATCGCGCTGTACCGCCGCCTGCTGCCGCGCCTCCCAGTGCGAGAACACATCCAGATCCAGCGCACGTATGCGTTGGGTGCTGAAGTCGATGAACGCGCGGATCCGCTTGGGCAGCTGGCGTCGGCTGAGATAGCACAGGTAGTGGCCACGATCGTGGGGCGCGTAGCGGTCCAGGCAGGTCAATACAGCACCTGTGCGCACCGCATCGCTTACCTGGTAGCTGGGCAGCTGGGCGATCCCCAGCCCGTCGATCACTGCCTGCTGCACAAGATCGGCATCATTGAACACCACCTCCGCCGGCGGCTGCAGATTCACGTCCTGGCCGTCCACGCGGAAATCCCAGCGTTGCAGGCGCCCGCCCGGCAGGCGTCGGCCGATGCACGCGTGGGCGGACACGGCCTCGACCTCCTCCGGCAGGCCGTGCGCCTGGGCATAGGCAGGCGACGCACAGATCACCAGCTGCATGGGCACCAGCTGTTTGGCGATGACCTGGCTGTCTTCCAGCACTCCATCGCGGAAGGCCACATCGATGCGGTCTGCGACCAGGTCCGGCACCTGCTCGTCCAGCAGCAGCTCCACCGAGACCTGCGGATGCTCCGCGCGGAAAGCAGACAGCAGCGGCGCGATCACCCGGCGTCCGAAGCCATGTGTCGCACTGATCCGCAGATGCCCGCGCGGCGGCCCCTCGCGCAGATCGCGCATTTCGTCGAGCGCCTGCAGGATGCTCGCAACGCCCGGGCTGCAGCCTTCCAAAAACAGCTCGCCTTCGCGGGTCAATGTTGTCGAGCGCGTGGTACGCAGGAACAGGCGCACGCCCAGCTGCCCCTCCAGCTTCTGCACGCTGCGGCTGACCGCCGAACGACCGATGCCAAGGCGATCACCGGCGCGCGCGAAGCTGCCTTCAGCGGCTACCGCGATGAACGCCAGTACGCCGGCATAACTGGCGGAAAAGGACGCATTGAGGGAATCACGGCCGTCACTGGCCGGACAGGACTGCGGCATGACATTCATGGTGTTCCGGGCTCCAGGGAGTCGCGTCGGGCGAGCAGGTGGGCGCGTGCATGGTCCAGGCGCTGGCGGCATGTCGTCAGGTCCAGCCCCAGCAGCGGCACGATGTCTTCGACGCCCGCACCCAGCACGTCATGCAGCAACAGCACGGCCCGCATGTCCGGTGGCAGCTCGTGCAATGCGGCAAGGAAGGCCTGCCAGACCCGCTCGCTGGCGGGGCAGGCTGCTGCACGGTTCGGGGCAGATGGGGTGTCCATGCCCGGCAGACGGGTGAGCATCCGCCCCTGTGACAGTCCATTGGTGATTTCTGCACAACACCGCGCAGCCCTGCCCCCGCCTACCGGGCCTCCGGCAGCGGACGTAGCCTCGCTGCGTCCCTCAATTCCCTCGGAACATCGCCATGAACCAACGCCTGGACTACGCCGCGCAGTCGCCCGAACTTTTCAGGAAGCTCGGCACCTTCTCCCATGCCGTGCACAACAGTTCGATCGAAGCGGCCATCATCGATCTGGTCAACATCCGCGCCTCGCAGCTCAACGGCTGCGGGTTCTGCCTGGACATGCACGTGAAGGAAGCAACGATCCGTGGCGAACGCCCACTGCGCCTGCACCATGTCGCGGCGTGGCGCGAATCGAACCTGTTCAGCGCGCGCGAACGTGCCTGCCTGGCGTGGACCGACGTGCTCACCCACCTGCCTGCGCAGGGCGTTCCAGACGACATGTACGAGCGCGTGCGCAGCCAGCTGTCCGAACAGGAAATCGTCGATCTGACCTACGCGGTGATGGCAATCAACGCCTGGAACCGCGCCAACGTCGCCTTCCGTACGAAGCCCGGCTCGCTGGACCAGACCTTTGGCCTGGACAAGGCCGGTCTGGCCTGAGCTTCGACTGCACACTTACCTGCTGGAGACCTGCCATGCGTTCGCTCCGTTCCCTCGCCCTGCTGGCCCTGATGCCGTTGACCAGCAATGCCGCCACACCCTCGCCGAGCGCCCCCGAGCCCATCGTGCGCGAGGTCATGACCCGCCCGTTGCCGGAACAGCCGGGCAAGGAAGCACTGATCCTGACGGTGCAGTACCCACCCGGCGGCGCCGATCCCGTGCACCGGCACGATGCCCACGGCTTCGTCTATGTGCTGCAAGGCCGCATCGTGATGGGCGTGGCCGGCGGACGCGAGGTTACGCTCGGCCCCGGCGAAGCCTTCCATGAAGGTCCCGCCGATCTGCACACCGTGGGCCGCAATGCCAGCCAGACCGAACCTGCCACGTTCGTCGTGTTCCTGATCAAGGACATCGGCAAGCCGGCGGTGCTGCCGCCACACTGACCGCCTCCGGCCCGGCGCAGTATCAGCCACCTTCACAGGTCCGCCGATGTCACAATCGGCGGACCTGTCCCGTCTCTACTGGCATGGACGATCCCACTGCACTGTTCACCCGCCTACGCCCGCGCCTGTTCGGCGTGGCCTACCGCATGCTCGGCTCCTCGCATGAGGCCGAGGATGTGGTGCAGGACGTGTGGCTGCGCTGGCATGGCGCCAACCAGCAGGACATCGAGAACGCCGAAGCCTGGCTGGTGACCACCACCACCCGCCGCGCCATCGATGGCCTGCGGCTGGCCCGGCGCACCCGCGAGCACTATGTCGGCATGTGGCTGCCCGAGCCGTTGCTCACTGAAGACACCGGCACGCCCGAGTACATGCTGGAAACGGCCAGCGACCTGTCGGTGGCCTTCCTCAATGTGCTGGAGCGGCTGGCGCCGGATGCACGTGCCGCGTTCCTGCTGCACGATGTGTTCGACCAGGATTACGACGTGGTGGCACGCACGCTGGACAAGACCGAAGCCGCCTGCCGGCAGATCGTGCACCGCGCACGCCTGCAGCTGCGGCAGGACCGCCCGCGTTACAACGTGCCGCAGGACGTCCACCAGAAACTGATGCGGCGTTTCGCCGAGGCCATCGCCAATGGCGACTTCAGGACGATGAAAGCCTTGATGGCCGAATCAGCAGTGCTGATCGGCGATGGCGGCGGCATCGTCACCAGCTTCCCGAAACCGATGGTCGGCGGCGCACGCATCGCGCAGCTGCTGTATGCCCCGCACCTGCGTCGCAAGGACCAGCTGCGGATGGTCCCGAGCGTGATCAATGGACGACTGGGGCTGCTGCGTTACTTCGATGGCGTGCTGGAATCGGCTATGGCCTTCGATACCAACGGCGAGCAGATCGTGCAGATCCTGGTGCAGCGCAACCCGAACAAGCTGCAGCGCCTGAAACAGCCAGCCTCGATCCAGTAGTTCCACGCCATGCGTGGATGCTGTTGGCTTCACGCACAGCACAGCCACGCATGGCGTGGCTCTACTGGCGTTGTCCGCGCCGCATGACCCACGGCTGCGCCTGCTGTTACTTCTGCTGCAGGAACGCCAGCAGGTCCTGGTTGACCTTGTCCTTGTGGGTCTCGGTCAGGCCATGCGGCGCACCCGGGTAGACGATCAGCCTGGCACCTTTGATCAGCTTGGCCGACATCCGTCCAGCCACGTCGATCGGCACGATCTGATCGTCGTCGCCGTGGATGACCAGGGTCGGCACATCGAACTTTTCCAGGTCACCGCGGAAGTCGGTCGCCGAGAACGCCGCGATCGAGTCGTAGGTGTTCTTCTGGCCACCCAGCATGCCCTGCGCCCACCATGCATCGACCATCGCCTGGTTGACCTTTGCACCCGGCCGGTTGAATCCATAGAACGGGCCGGACGGAATGTCCCTGTACAGCTGCGAACGGTTCTCCCGCTGTGCCTTGCGGATGCCATCGAACACTTCGATCGGCACGCCGCCGGGATTGTCTGCGGTCTTCAGCATGAATGGCGGCACCGAACTGATCAGCACGGCCTTCTTCACCCGGCCTGTGCCATGGCGGCCGATGTAACGCGCCACTTCGCCACCGCCGGTGGAGAAACCCACCAGCGTAACGTCCTTCAGATCCAGCGTATTGATCACCGTAGCCAGATCATCGGCATAGTGATCCATGTCATTGCCGTCCCACGGCTGGCTGGAACGACCGTGGCCACGACGATCGTGTGCGACCACGCGGTAACCGTGGTCGGCCAGGAACATCATCTGCGATTCCCAGCTGTCCGAATCCAGCGGCCAGCCGTGGCTGAAGGTCACCACCGGCCCGTTCTTCGGACCCCAGTCCTTGTAGTACAGCTGCACGCCATCGGCGGTGGTGATGATGCTGGCGGTGCGCGTGACGCCGCTGGTTGCGGACGGATAAGCCGGCTCGGCAGCCTGGGCGGACAGGCCCACCTGCATCGACAGGGCCAGGGCAGTTGCGGTGAGCGTGCGGGAAACGGTGTTCATGGTGGACCTCCTGCGGATATGGATGGGTTTCGACAGGGGCTACTGTGCGCCCCTGACCGGGACCATTGGTGACATGAAGTCCAGAAAACTTGATCAGAAATCCCAGAACACCGGCACCCAGCGGAACGCCTCACCCTCGCGCGACACGCGCCCCACCGACGGGAACGGCAGGTGCGTGGCCACCAGCATCTCGCCGGTACCGGCCAGCGCGTCCAGCAGCTCGATGCGCACGCGCGCCGCTTCTTCCGGGTCGTGCTCGAAGCCGTTGTGCCAGTTCGGTTGATCGAAACCGACCGCGAACACCGCATCACCCGCAAAGGTCAGCGCCTGGCCACCCGAGGCAACGCGTACCACGCAGTGGCCCGGCGTGTGACCACCAGTGCGGCGCGCGACCACACCCGGTGCGATCTCCCGCTCATCCTCGAAGGTGTGCACGAAGCTGCCGTACTCGGCCCAGAAATGCGTGGCGGTCGCTCGCAGCGCGTCCGGGAACCCGTGCGGCATGTTGGTGCGGGTGAAGTCTGGCGATTTCCAGAACGCCACTTCCGATGCCGCGACGTGGATCTTCAGGTCCGGCCGCAGCTGCGCCTTCACCCCGTCCACCAGCAGGCCGCCGATGTGATCCATGTGCATGTGGGTGATCACCACATCGGTGATTTCGCGCAGGTCGATGCCAGCGGCGCCGAGGCGACGGATCAACTGGCCAGCGCGCGGCAGTTGCAGGTCCGGGTCCATCCCAAGGCCGGCGTCGATCAGGATGGTGCGCTCACCGCTGTGCACCACCATCACGTTCAACGCCCAGTCGAACGCATCCTGTGGCAGGTACATCTCGTCGAACCATTCGGCACGCTCGGATGCCTGCACGTTATGGCCGAGCATCTGCGTCGGCAACGGCAGCACGCCGTCGCTGACCACGAGCACGTCGATGTCACCGACTTTCAGGGCATAGCGCGAGGGAACAAGCTCATCGAGTGCGGGCGCGACAGGAGTAGTGGTGTTTTCCAGGCTGAACATGAGGCGGTCTCCACGAAGGTTGGCTGGCAGGCAAACAGGCAGGCAGGGCTGGCTGGCATTTCCGGGCCAAGCCTTCGCGCGGCGCAGGGCAAGGCGCTGCCGGGGCAGCAATGCCCCGCAGCACAGCACCGCGTGGTTCGATTGAAGGCGACGTCCACGAACTGTCGTGGGCCCGGAGCACGGCAAGGGCCGTGTGGGATCAGCGTAGGCAACACAGGGAGTGCGCAGTAGACCCCCAGGCGGGCTCGCGATGTTGCCTTCCGGGAAGCAGTGGGCACGTTGCCCGCTTCGGCAGGCGGCGGCCGCTCACTCAGTCAGGGCGCAAGCAGCGCCACGATGGCCTTTGGCAGAAACAATGCCGCGGCAACAGCCACCGACAGGATCAGCACAACCTTGAGTGTCAGCGGGCGACGACGCGGGTTGCTGAAGTGCAGGCGTAGATCGCGCAACTCCGCCTCCAGCGCGCGACGTTCACTCGCCCCGCGCTGCCGTGGGGCGGACAACTGCCGCTCCACCTCGCGCAGGCGCTTCATCAGCTCCCGCGCAGGTGTTGTCCGCAGTATCTGCTGGTCAACTGCCTGCAAGCGCAGCGACAGCGGCATCAGCGCATCCGCGAACTGCTCCGCAGGCAGCTGCCTGGCAGCAAGTCGGGCCGCTTCGAGATTGATCTCGGCTTGCAGCGCAGCACGCTGGGCATGCAGCCGTTCAAGCCGGTTTCCACGCAGACCCATTGTTGCTCCTTGACTCAGCCGTCCTTGCCCATCATCCAACGAATGGCCTGCGGAAACGAGGTCTTCCAGTCGTCCGGATAGAAGTGGCCACCGCCATGGGTACGCGAACGTACTTGGTTGCCATCGCTGAACAGCGTGCGGAAGTCCGCACTCATCTTCTGGTTGGCGGGCCCTTCCTGTTCGCCGTTGATGACGAACACCCGCTTGCCGTGTGCGCTGCTCTGCGTGGGCACGGGCTGGCGCCAACCACCCGGCGACACCAGCAATGCACCGGCGTAGTCATCCGGGTGCTGCGCCAGCAGCGCACCGGCATGCTGTGAACCCTGCGAGAAACCCATCAGGTAGACCTGCTTGCGATCGATGCACTGGCGTGCGGCCAGTTCATCCAGCCCCTTCTGCACCACCTTGTGCGTGCCTTCATAGGGGCCGGTCCAGCTGAAGCTGTCGAACGACTCGCGCATCTCCGTACCGTTGATGCCCAGCAGCACCACACCAGCGTCCGCCAGTGGCTGCTTGCTGCTGTCCAGGTGGCCATTGATGCCGTAGCCGTGCAGCCACACCAGTACCGGCGCACAGGCCGGCATCGCAGCACCCTTGGAAGGTTGCAGTACCGAGATGGCGCCCACCTTGCCTGCAGATACCTGCGCGTAGCGCGCCTGCGTGTTGCCCAGCACCCGCTTGAAGAATGACGTCGCGCGCAGGTGTTCGAAGTCATCGTTGTCGGCCAGCGCGGGCGCGAACCACATGCCACGCTCGTCGGCTTCACGCAGATAGCGTTCGGCAAGCGCGTCGTCACCGCGGCGAGCGAACAATGCCGCTGCACGGTACGGCGCCAACGCCAACGTGGCATCCTCGCGGCTTGCCGCCAGATAGAGCGCCAGCGACTGCAGCAGCGTGACGTCCTCTTCCTCGGCCTTCTCCATCAATTCCTGCGCATCATCGGCATTGATCAAGGCATTCAGCACAGGGCTGATTGATTTGAACGCGATGGTCGACGCGCTGTCCTGTTCGTCGGCGTGTGCGCTCGGCGCGCAGACAGCAAGCGCCATGAGAACAGCAAGAGCAGACAGCTTGGGCATGGAAACCTTCCGTGATTGCGGCGACGCGCGGGGCGCGCAGTCTAGCAACCTCGGGGCCGATCAGATCAACGTGCGCTCAACCGTAGGCAGGATGGCTGCCGGTAAGCACGCCCATCGAGAACGCGTAGCCCGCCTCTTCCAGCAACAGCCGCATGCGCAGTTCCGCGCGGCGCGGAACGCAGAGCCCGCTGGGTGCGTACAGCGCATAGACGAAACCGGCACCCTCTACATGCTCGCGACGGACCGAACAGTTGTTGGTCTCGGCGGCATCGGACCACACGGCCCGCAGCTTCTCCGGACTGATGGACTGGCCGTTGCGCAGGCGGAACGTCAGCCAGCGCACGCCGAGCGGCGGATGGTAGGTCAGGTTAGCCATTGCGCACCTTCAATGCGGCGACGGAGGTGGTTCAGGACGTCAGGTTGCAGATCGGGATGCTCGCTGCGCGTGGACGCCGGCAGATCGATGCGGACAGCGCCGTTGACCAGCGCGGGGGGATCGGTGTGCAGGTCAATCCACCATCCATCGGGAAGGCGAAGCCCGCGTCCGTCCCTGTCATAGAGGTTGATCTGAAAAGACATGACGCTCGCTCCCATTGGAATTCGAGCATACGCCTGCGCAATGTCACTCCAGACTGCGACCCATCGACGTGGTTTCCTCAACGCGCTTGACGCAGACGAAGACGAACGCTTCGTCCTGCTGCACCTTCAGGAAGGAATCCAGCCATCGTGCAGCAGCGCCGCGGTTGCCGATCACACCACCGAGTTCCTCGGTAAGGCAGCGCGCGCACTCCATCCCACCCGGACTGGGTGCCTGGCAGGCGCGGCAGCGCGCCATCGTCGTCGTCCTTGCCGGACGGCACTGGTACATGATCTTCGTCATCAGGCTTACCGCACGGGCATGTGATGGCATCAGCGCGCTTCCCGAACGTTGGACAGAGGAAAGCCGCGCAATGCGCGGCCTCTTCTTCGCTTACTGCTCAGCGACGGGCGTCACGGCCCGGCTCGCTCTTCAGTTCCTGCCCGGACTTCTGCGGGCCGACCGGCTTTGCATCCTGCTGGACCTGCTGCTCCTGCTGGCGCTGCTTGCCATCCTGCTTCTGGTCGCCGCCCAGTTCGTTGCCATCGGTCTGCCCGTGCTGGGCAGCCTGCCTGGTATCGGTCGAGGCGTTGTTGCGGTCGGTCTGGCCTTGCGTGTTGTTGTTCATGTCTTGCTCCACCGCAGCGATCTGCTGCAACGCCACTGTGTGCGTCGGCCGGTTACGCAGCTGCATCGGATCGCGCCAATAATGAACAGCTGCCATGAACAACCGTTGATGCACACGGGGTACTGACACACCGGGGTGTACGTTGGCGTTCCAACAGGAGAAGTCTCATGGAACGCATCACCAACAAGGACTTCGTTGACGTCGAGCGCGAGCTGCAGCACTGGCAGGCCGCGTTCCAGACCGGCGATCTGCCCGCCATCAACTTCCGCCACGAGGTTGCACCGGTCATCCGCCTGGCGTGCGACATCTACGTCCGCAACCCACACGGCACGCGCACGGCGTGGCTCACCGACCTGCAGTCACGGCTCGCACTGCGCACCAGCCTGCGTGGCCACCCGGGCTCGGCGGAAATGGCGATGGGCTGCTGGGCCCGCCTGTCCGGCCCGGCATTGGTCCCGCAAGCAGGCTGACACGCCCTGCGGGCAGCTCACTCCTCGCCTGCGTGCAGGTTGCCTTCCTGCATCAGCTGATCGTTCAAGCGGTTCACCAGCGCAATCACAGCATCGGCCAGGGCACGCGCATCGGCGATGGAGCCATGGAAGGCGATGCGGGTGCCCTCCACCTTCACTTCCGCCAATGAAAGCTGCGACGCCAGCGTCGCGCAGTGCCGCAGGAAGCGGTCAGTCCACTGCTCATCGGGCGCCTGGTCCAGCAGCGCAGTGATCGCTTCATCGGAAGCGGCATCGACCTGCTGGTGAAGGCGCGGCACGTCGAACCCAACGATCCGCGGCAGTCTGGACGTGCTCACGTACTTCCCCAAGGGTGTGCAGAAGGGCAGTATCGCGTCACCACGCATCCCATGCGAACCGCGCCACGTGAACCGTTCATCCTGCCGGCCCTGGCTTGCGTGCTTGGAGAGCAACTGTGTCGATTCCAGGGTTCCTCGCACGTCGATGAAAGGAAGGCCGGCCAGCGAGGTCGGCTATCGCCGATGGACATCCCGATGACCCCGATCCTGACCGCATTCAAGCACTCCCCGGACCGTGGCCAGGGCCTGGCCCGCGACATGCGCGTGCGCTGGGCGCTGGAAGAACTGGGCGTGGGGTACGACGTCCATCTGCTCTCTTTCGAGGAAATGAAGCAACCGGCGCACCTGGCACGGCATCCCTTCGGGCAGATTCCCACCTACGAGGATGGCGAACTTGTATTGTTTGAATCAGGCGCGATTGTCCTGCACCTGGCCGGACAGCACCCCGGGTTGCTGCCCGCCGATGCGAGCGCGCGCATGCGTGCGATCACCTGGATGTTCGCCGCACTGAACACCGTGGAGCCGCCGATCGTCGAACGCTCCATGGCCTGGGTGCTGGAACGCGATCAGCCCTGGTATGCGCAGCGGCTGGTGATGCTGGACGAGCGCGTGCGCAGGCGCCTGGGTGAGCTGTCCGCGCGGCTGGGCGATGCACCGTGGCTGGACGGAGACTTCAGCGCCGGCGACCTGTTGATGGTGTCGGTGCTACTGCGGCTGCACAGCAGCGGCATCGTCGATGACTTTCCCGTGTTGGCCGCCTACATCGCCCGCGCGACGCAGCGGCCCGCCTACCAGCGCGCCTTCGCCGCGCAGCTGGCGGTGTTCCAGAACCCGTAGCTCCACGCTGCTCCCAGTAGCTCCACGCCATGCGTGGAGAACGCCATCTGCCCACTGCAACCATTCCCCGGCGGATGGTGAACACCCCGTAAAACAGACGTCGCGCGTGCTCACACGTGCGCTGCACCATCACCTACGCTCGGGTTCCGCCCCCCGCCCGGAACCGGATCATGCCTTTGATTGCCTTCGCGCTTGCCTCAGCACTGTCCGCCCTGCCCGACATCGGCTGGGAGCGCGAGCGGGCAGAAGATGCCCACCAGCTCATGCTGTGCCAGATCCACCGTGACCAGCTGGCCGATCGCGGAGAGAAGTCGCAGACCTACCAGCAGGCCAAGGCCGTCTGTGATCTGCTCGCCCGCGAGTACAAGCAGAACTGGGATTTCGACGCCCACGATGCGCTGGCTGCGGAGGCAGTGGATTTCTTCGACCTGCTGCAGCGCGGTGAGGCCACTGCCGTGCCACCGGGCAAGGCCGATCACGTTCTCGAGTGATCGCCGCCCTGTTGAACGATCAGAGGATGACGGCGGCAAACAGGCCGACCAGCCCTATCGTCGTCAGCAGGAACGAGACCACAACCGAACCAAGCGCACGCAGTGCTGATCCGCCATTCAAGGCTACGAAGGCCCGCATGCGGGCCCACAGGTACCACGCCACCGCCAGAACGCCGATGGCGGGCGCGGTGAACGGGCCGGCCTGCATCGGCGAAGCGGCTGCCGCCTGCGCCAGTGCGAGTGCCACCACGAAGGGGCATGCGATGAACGCCTGGATGGAGAAAGGCTCGCGCAGCGTCTCGCGGTTCACGGGCAGCCGCTGGCGCCGAAGCGTGCCAAGCGCCGCGCCAAGTGCGTACACGCAGAACACGGCAGAGCGGGTGAGCAGCAACCCCTGCTCGCTGCTGAAAAGCAGCTGCCCCACCGGCGTACTGAGCCTGGGCGAAGACATGCGCAGCGCCATCTCCAGCGCATGGGCGATGGCCACCGACAGGATCAGCATCAGCACCGGGCTGATCGCATCGGAGAACCTGTGCTCCAGATCCTTGCCGAGCTCGCGGCGGGTGTAGAGCGCGACCTCACCGGGGTGAATCAGTACCCGCCAGAACATCCGCGGATAGAACACCAGCCAGCCGACCAGCTCGTAGAGGAATTCTTCCAGCGATCGCAGCAGTCGTATGAGGTCCATGACCGCCGTGGATAACGGGGCGGCCTCGCTCCTTATCCCCCTGCCGAAAGGCCGATTTGAGGGAACAACCGATTGCACGACGTGCGATTCTGCTACAAGTGCCGCAAATCGCCCCCAGCGCAGGCCTACCGGCACGCCGCTAGGGTCATGGCACTGACCCACCAACCCATCGTAGCCCCCACGGCAGGTCAGGCCGAATCGCTCTCGCCATTTCGACGTACCGAAACGTATTGAGCCTTCTCCTGCGGTGACATTCCTCGAATCCTCGCCGGTCCGAGATGGCGTTCAGCCCTTCTATCAGCGCCCTGCTCCTTGAGCGTCCGGTGATCGACCCTCGCAGCATGCCCGTTGATCTCAAGATGCTGATTGATGGTGTCCGCCACCGACTTTCGCATCGCGATGACCTCGTCCCTGAGCTGCATGCGATTGCGTCCTCCACTGGCTTTCCTGCGACCGCCATCCTCCGGTCGCTTACTGTTGTACCGAGTGAAGAAGCGATCTGAAGATCGCTCGACTCCATCATCCTCCGGCTGGTCTCCCCGTTGCCGACACACACCGGCCTGCCGGTCGTCCGGTCAAAGAGCGAATAGTCCGCGCGCAGGTTCAAGCCGGGATCGTTGAAGAGCAGGCAAACCGGAATCGAACGCAGCTTGCCGCCGGACTCCTTGCGCAACGTTTCATCCAGCGGATGCAAAATCCAGCCTTCCCGATTCTGGACCTGGCTCGTCAGAGTGAACTGGTCATCCTTCTCCGGCAGGCGTTTGCCGTTGCGCTCGACCACGCGGCCGATTGAGATCCGCCCGATCACGGGCGGTGTGATCGCCAAGCCTTTCAGCATGATCATGCTCCTTCGTTCTGGTTGGGGACGATCCGGAACCGCCGGGATCCGGGACGCTCAACGGTGAAACCGACCACGAGATCCGGGTGAGCCTCGGTCAACCTCTTGAGGTCGACGCTCGTGCCGTCCTTGGAGCGCCGGTAGGTGATCTCGCCGGTCGGGAAGATCGCCCGGGAGGCATCCCCCATCGACTGCTCCAGCTGCTGGCGCATCTGCTCTGCCTGCTCCGTCGTACAAGGCCCGGGCCACCGTGAACGCCTGTTCGTTGACCGCCACCCCTTGCCCGTCCGGGTTGGGGTAGGTCAGCACCCGGCGCAGGAGCCCATCCACCGAGTCGGGGTCCACCGGGCACTCGACCAGGGCCTTCATCCGGGCCACGAACGAATCCCAGGTTGACACGGTGATACCCAACTGACGCTTCACCACCTCCGGATCGAACTGGCTGCGATGTGGCACCTTGACGGCCCCCGCGTTGCTGCCGAGAGCGATAGCGAGCGTGTTGTTGCACACGACCCGCACCGAGGTGAACTGGGCGGTGGTGGCCAGCGTCCCGTCGCAGGCCGTGGCCAGCAACAGGTAACCATCGACGCGATCCTTGCGCTTCAGCAACGTGCTCTGCCCCGTCTTGGCCAAGGCCCAGAACTTGCGGCCTTCGCGCAACACACCAGCAGTTTCCAACTCGAAGCCGCCGACTTCGGTCAAATCGCGATAGAACTCCAGGATCTCGCCCGGCTGGACCACCTTGTATCGCTTGGACACGACCGACAAAGGCGCGTGCGTGTCAGACCGGTACAGGACCTTCTGTTCCGGGAAGGCGTTGATGGCACCGATCCCGTTCTTGCCGACCACGTAGCGGACCTCGGACTCTTCGATCGACCAGTCCATCCCGGCCTCGCGCTTCCAAACATCGATTGGCTGTTGTGGCGCCAGTTTGTGACCGAGGCCGTGCCACGGCCGCTCGCCGGCGTAGGCCATTGCTTCAACCAGGTGCATCGTCTCTTCTCCTTAATCTCGGGCATAAACGCACAAGGCCCGGCGGTTGCCGGGCCTTGTGGTCTGTCACGGGTTGGATCACGGGAACTTCGGGGCTTTAGAGTGGAAGCATCTGGCAACGCTCACCAGAGCTGCTGCGACTACTACAAGGACGCAGTAGATCGCCTCCGACCTGTCGCTCATAGGGAATCCATGATGAAGGCGCACAGGAAGCGCTGTGCCCTTGCGCAAAGCCAGAACCTACTGGCTTCAACGGGGTGATATGTGGGTGAGATTCTTTTGAATCGAGTTCTGATGCGTTGTTAAACGCGCTCGACCGAAGGTGCGATCCCTGAGCCTCTGTGTCACGATTCTTGTTGTGGGGTAACCGGCCGGCCCACGCCGAGTGCGGACGTCCGCCCCCGCTCATGACACGAAGCGGAGGTGCCAATCATCAGCTACGTCGCCCACCTCTGTTCAGGGCTTGGAGCTTTGAGCCGGGAAGCGCTGATGGTTTGTTTGACCAAGCTGTCCATAAGGTCTCTCAGCGGCAGGCTGCTGGCGTCCGGGGTAAGGTGAGGTAACTGGGTCGCAAACGCCGCGACGCAGGCTTTCAGTTGATCATTGGTCCGATCTACGGCGTGAGCCAAGACCGTGGTTCGTTCGGCTTTGATCTGTTTCAGAGCCAAGAATGGGTAGCCCGCCGCAGCGAGCTGTTGAAGCGCATCATCGAGCCTTTCGGAGGCGCGGTGCGTGGTTCCGGCGGCTTCGGAGAGCGCTTGAATCGCGTCAGCCCTGGAGAGGACGCGGCTCTTCAGGTCGTGAATAGTTGCAGCGTAACTGGTATGCGACGCCTTCGATTGAAGCACCGACGCCAGATAGCGAGCCGCGACGGTCGGATTGGGAAGATCAAACGGGATCTTGCCGGCAGCGCTCAGGGCGGCCAGCTTTCCGGCCAAGAACAGGTACTGCTCGCCCAGCGGAAGGTTGGTACGGTGGAGCATCCAGTCGTTGAGGTCGACCTCGGCCGGTCCGACGGCCAGCTGTTTGGCGACTTTTTCCCGGATCTCGGCCTGTTCTGCTGGTGTCAGGCTGGTGAGCTGACAATCAGAGGCGGACATACCGGCAGCAATTTTGACCGCTAGATTGGACACGAAGCGCAGCTTCGCGGGATGGCCGGCGAATTCGGTTCGCCGTTTGTGGAGCTTGGCCAGGATTGAGGGGTCGTGCGGCTTGCTCTTTCTCTTGGGGCCCTGCCGATGGAGATCTTTCAGACCCCAGCCACCCGCCTGCTCGTTCTTCTTGATTTGGCAGAACTCGACGGACATAGGACTCAGCGCGGAGTCCAGGATGGCCACGTCTTCTTTGACTTCCATGCCCACGGCGAAGTCGGCCTCGAACTCCAGCAACTCCGCAATGACCAGTGCGCCCCACCACTGCTGGAAGGTAAATCCTAGCGTCGCATTTGCGCCGGTCTTCTCATCGCCGGGGGCGTCCCCCAGCAGTGCTTCAAGCGCCTTTGGGAGTGGCGCGCTCCCGTCCTTAAGTGCCATGACAGCCCTAGCTTTCCCTTGGAGCCAAGCCTACATCAAGCCATGAGTGTCTTCGACCACCTGGCGAAATGGGCGATGGGCGGCTCTGACCCACTTCTACCTCAGATTGTTGCGATGCGGTTGCGACGGATCGGATGGCAGTGCCCCCGCTTACAGCAGTAAGGAGGAAATGGACATTGCCGTGGACTTCCAGTCGTTGCCAAAGGAGGCCTGCCACCACCCGGGGGGGGGCTAGAATCGCCTGAACTCGCTGCACAGGGTCTTAGCTTTGTCAGACCTTTGTAGCTGCACGAGTTGGGAGTAAAAAAGTGACCGCCTTGTTCACCTCAAACCTCGCCTTCCGAGGCTGCCTTCCCCGTGTGACGAGACCGAGGGGGTGGGGGTTTAAGAGGTCGCACAAGGTCCGCTATCGACCCAAAGCGGACATCGATAGCTTCAAGTCTCCCTCGGGGCCGACTGGTCTCGTGATCATCGCTCCGATCGCATGCCGAGAAGCGGTCCAGGAGCCGACCCTGGAGCAACTAGCCGGCGACGCCCCCCTCAGTGACTGCCGACGAACTCCTATTGCGGAAGGCACCGAGATCGGTGTCCGGAGACCATCGCTGGGCACAGTCGATTCAGCCAGCGGCGTCTGCTGCTGGTTCACAGCGGAACCAGCGCATAGCCTTGCTGCTGCAGCGTGATGATGCTGGTCAACGCCGAAAGCGATATTGCGATGCTGGGTGCCAGCGAGTTGCTGTCCAGCTGCCGGGAGTGCAAGGCCTGGCCGCACACGAACATTTGCACTCCCGCCGCCGACAGTTGCGCGATCAGCCCGAGGTTCGGGTTAGCGACCCCATGGCGGACGCGGTACGCGGGATCAGCCAGCGCTGAATCCGTTGCTCCTTCGCTGAGCAGCACGACGAAGTCCAACTGCTTCTTCGTCACTCCGCTTGCCTTGAGGAGGTTGACGGCGCGCGCGACCCGCTCCAAGCCCGGATCCGTCGCAGCGGGTGAAGCCGGCGCCACGGTCAGGCTGAATACCGCCCGCCGGCGCATTTTCGGGTCGGGTTGGTGGGCGGCGTCCGGCAGGACGATCGCTTTGCCATGCATGGCGATAGTGTGGGCGGGAGACGTCGCCGGCGTCGCCGCCTGCGCGAAGTAGGTCATGCCCGCCAGCACCAGGCCCAATAGCAAGGATGTGCCCCGCATCAGCGCGGTCCGAGCACGGTGGCCAGGTCATCTGGTGCCGGCATGCCGGCTCGGCGCTGGACCGTGCCGTTGTCGTCGCGGAACAGGATGCCCGGCGTGCCTTGGAACCCTAGTTGGACCATCAGTCTTTGGTTCGCATCGAGGGTGGCGCGCACATTGGCGGGCACGGAGGCCGCCGGCTTGATGCCGCCTGAGCTGTAGCTGGTTTCATTGCGACGGAGCGCCTCCGACGGCGAGCTGGCGGTCATGATCGTGGCAACCTTGTTGGCGCTGTCCGGACGGATCACACCGACCATGATGTGCCGCAGTTGCACCTTGCCCGAATCCACCCACGGCCGCGCTGCACTCCAGAACTTGTTGCAGAACGGGCAGTTCGGGTCGCTGAACGTGTAGATCACGCGGGGCGCATCTGCCTTTCCGTCGGCGATCCATTCGCTCGCCTCCAGCAGTGCCCAGGTGCGGGCCGACATCGGACCGGCGACAAGTCGCTGCAGCGCCTCGGCGCCGATGTCCTCGCCCTTTGCATTGATCAGCGTCCCAACGACGGCATGTTCGCCTTCGTTGGTCGCGTATACCGCCACGGGCTGCTGGCCTGCGACGCCTGCAAAGCCGCGAAGACCCGATGGGGCGTCGAACTCGCCGAGCACTTCGAAACCCTGGGCTTCAATGGCTTCGATCACCGCGGGCCTTTCAGTCTCCGGGTTGCTGGTGGCGTTCGTTGGGACAGCCGGTGCGGTGGAAACCGACTTTTCCTCGGCGGCCTGACTGCAACCGGTGGCGAGCAGCAGGGCGGACGAAAGCAGTATTGCAGTGGGGTTCACTCGTGCCATCACGGCACCTCCTTGGTTGGAAGGGTTGGGGGACTCGATGAGGGCGCAGCACCGAAGCGCCGCAGCTTTACGGCAAGGCTCGCATTCGAGAGTTCGCCCATGTGGGTGTCCACAAGCCGGCCGTCGGCATCGAAGAACAGCGTCGTTGGCAGGCCGCGCGAGCCGGACTCCTGCATTACGGACGAGAATGGATCGAGCAGCACATTGCTCAGTTGCAGGTGACTCTCGCGCAGGTAGTCACGGATCTCCGATTCGGATTCCCCCTGATTGACGAAGACGAACGTCACGTCGCCGCGTTCTTCCTGCGCCTTGGCCAGGACCGGCATTTCGCGGCGACACGGCGGGCACCACGTCGCCCACAGGTTCACGACCATCGGCTCGCCGGTCATCGCCGAAAGCTTCGTGCTGCCGCCGTCGAGCGTGCTCAGTTCGGTCGCCGGCAGTTTCACCACCGACTGCTGCATCAACAGCAGCGCGCCACCGAGAACGGCCCAGGAAGCCAGCCCTGCGATCGCACCGAACAGCAGCGGACGTCGCAGCGCGGGAGCGTTTCGCGCTCGCCATGCGCCGAATGCGAGGCCCGCGAGCACGCCCGCCCAGATCGAGAAGCCGCCGTCGCCGATGCGGACAATTGACCACGGATCCGCGAGGTACTGCGGCCACCATGCGAGCACGAAGGCTAGCCGCGCCGCGAGCACGCCGACCATCAGCATGTCGAGGAACGTCGAAAGCGGCTTGATCGCGGGTTGCCCGGGCAAGGGCACAACGAACTGCCGGGCGACCAGTGCGGCAATCGCGAGTGCGACCAGCAGCACCACCAGGGACATGGGAAACGGGCCAAGACTGACCATCATTGCGCTCCTTGCTGGACGCGCTGCAGGCGGGCCAGGAATGCTTCGGGGGTGATCTCGCCCACCGTGCGCTCGGCGCGGTGTTCTTGGCCGTCGGGTCCGATGAGCAGCAACGTCGGCGGACCGGCCACCTGCCATGCCTTCATCAATGCCCGATCGGCCACATCGTTGGCGGTGACGTCGGGCCTCACGACCTGCATGCCGGCGAGCATCGATGCCACCTGCGGATCACCGAACACTTCCCGTTCGATGACATGGCAGGAAACGCACCAGTCGGCGTAGAAATCGACCAGCGTCCATTGGCCTCGCGCACCGGCTTCGGCGATGCGACGTGAAAGGTCGTCGGCCGTCTTGGCTTGGACGAAGGCGACCGTCGGCGCGGCTGTCTGCGCACTCGCATCGCCGGCACCGAGTCGTTCCAGGGGGCGCCACGGATCGCCGGAGCCGCTGGCACCGCCAATCATGAGTGCCAGTGCCCAGACCGCCGACGCGGCTGCAAAATAGCGCGGCAGCCACAGGCGCAGCGGGCCGCTTGCAGGCGGTGCGACCAGGGCCAGGAAACCCGCCGCCACGCCGAGCAGCCAGGCGCCCCATAGCACCAGCGCCGTCGCCGGTGCCAGCACCCGCGCCAGCATCGATATCGCCAACGCCAGCAGGACGTAGCCGAAGACCGCCTTGACGCGATCCATCCACGCGCCGGGGCGCGGCAGGATGCGTGCGCCGAACACCGCAATCGCGAGCAGGGGCAATCCCATGCCCAGCCCAAGCGCGAACAGCGCCAGGCCGCCGGTCAGCGCGCTGCCGGACTGGCTGATGTAGAGCAGCGCGCCGGCAAGTGGCGCAGTCATGCACGGTCCCACCAGCAGCGCGGACAGGAACCCGAGCGCGGCGGCGCCAGCGAGCGTGCCGCCGCGCTGCTGGCGACCGGCGCGATCCAGGCGGTTGCCGAGCCACGCCGGCAACTGCAGCTCGAACGCACCGAACATCGACAGCGCAAGCACCACGAACACCGCCGCGAAGGCGCCCAACAGCCACGGGTTCTGCAAGGCCGCCTGCAGGTTGGCACCGGCGATCCCGGCGGCCACGCCGAGCGCGGCGTAGGTCAACGCCATCGGCAGAACGTAGGCCACCGACAAGGCGAGCGCACGCCGCGTGGTCGGCTGTCCGCCAACGATCAGGCTGGAAACGATCGGGATCATCGGCAGCGTGCACGGCGTGAACGCGAGCAGCAGCCCCATGCCGAAGAACACCGCGACCGACGCGAACAGGCTGGCATCGGCGAGGCGGCTGGCGAAGCGCTGGTCCTCGCCGGCAACGGAAGGCGCCGGGGCGGCCTCCCTGATCGAGCCCGTGACGGATGATGCGCCGACGCCTGCCGAGTTTTGTGCGACGGAGGCCGCAGAGGGGGAGGTGGGCGGCTGCGGGGCGCTGTCGCTTGTCGCCTTTTCCGAGGGCGGCGTCGTCGCTGCGGTGTCCACAGCGGCATTGGTTGCCGGTGGCGTCTCGACCGATGGCAGATCGACCGGCATGGTCTGCGGCGGATAGCAGATGCCGGCATCTGCGCAGCCCTGCCAATGCAGCGTCGCCGAGCGTGCGTCGCCACCATTGACTATGATTTCGACAGTGTCATAATAGACCTCGGTGCGGCCGAAGAACTCGTCGGTTTTCGCCCTGCCGTTCGACAACTGCAGCGGCAACGCCTTGCCGCCGTCGAGAACAACGCTCAGGCGGTGTCGATAGAGGTAGTAGCCCGGCGCGATAGTGCCGCTCAGCCGGGTCGCGCCATCCTTCACGGCCGTTGCCTCGACCCTGAACACCTCGCTGACCTCGAGGAACTCGGGCTGCTGCTGCCCGCTCGGTGGTGCGAGCCAGCCTTGCGCCATCGCGGGCACGGGAACCGCCAACATCGGCAACATCAACAGGCTTAGCAACAACCGGCGCAGCAACAGCATCATTCAGTACTCCGGAGATCCAGGCCGGCCACGATGAAGGCGCGCGATTAAGTCACGATTAAAGGCCCCCCAGGCTGGAGCCATGACCCGGCGGTGGCGACGCCGGGTACCCTGCGCTAGGGTGCAGCGCGCATCTGGTTTCCGGAGTTGGCATCAATGAGGATCCTGGTCGTTGAGGACGACGAATTGATCGCCCGGGGCATAGTCTCCGGTCTTCGGGCTTTTGGAATGACAGCCGATCGCGTGGAGAGCGTCGCGCACGCCGAACTCGCGCGACAGACGACCCATTGCGACGCGATGGTGCTGGACCTTGGGCTGCCCGACGAGGACGGTATGCAGCTGCTGGTGCGCATGCGCCAGAGCGGTGATGAATTGCCGGTGCTGCTGCTGACCGCGCGCGATGCGGTGGAAGATCGCATCGCCGGCCTGCAAGGCGGCGCCGACGACTATCTGGTCAAACCGTTCGATCTCGGCGAGCTCGTGGCACGGCTGCACGCCTTGTCGAGGCGTGCCGCTGGCCGCAGCGTGAACCTAATCGAAGCCGGTTCACTGGCGCTGGATCCCGCCAGTGGGCAGGCTTGGCTCGACGGCATACCCGTCGACCTGTCGCGTCGCGAGACCGCACTGCTCGCCAGCCTGATGCAGGCAGGCGGGCGCTGCCTGTCCGGCGAACAGCTCAAGGACAGCCTGTACGGTTTCGAACAGGAGGTCGGCAGCAACGCAATCAACGTGCACATCCATCACCTGCGCCGGAAACTCGGTGCCGATGTCATTCAAACCGTGCGCGGACTCGGATATCGGTTCGGCAGGGCCGAGCCATGAGCCTGCGATTCCGCCTGGTGCTGACAATCGGCATCGCCTTGGCGGTGCTGTGGAGCGTGGCGGCGGCGTGGATGCTGCGTGACCTCGATCGCAACCTGCAGCATACCCTCGACGACCGGCTGGCGATGTCGGCACGCATGGTGTCCGGACTGCTGGCGCAGGGCGCGTTGGTGGGCGCCTCGCCGGTAGCGGCGGCTGATGCGGTGACCGTTGCCGGCAGTCGCGGGATGGCGTGCCAGATACGCTCGCTGCGTGGGGAGGTGATCGCCACCACCCAGGGCGCATCCAGCGCACTGATGGCGACCGACGCGCCGGGCTATCGCACGCGTGAGATCGAGGGTACGGCGTGGCGTACCTACACGCTGGAGGCGAACGGTTACAGCATTACCACTGCCGACAGTCTCGGTGAGCGTGCCGAACTGAGCCGCCAGATCGCGCTGGCGGCCGGGCTGCCGTTCCTGATTGCCGCGGTGGGTGGCTTGCTTGCGTTGTGGCTGGGCGCGGGCCGTGCGCTCGCGCCGCTCGATCGGCTGCGTCGCACGCTTGCGCAACGCCAGCCCGATGCCGACGAGCCCCTCGACGCGCAACCAATGCCGGGCGAACTCCGGCCATTGGTCGAATCCCTCAACCACCTGCTGCAGCGCGTTTCCGACGCGGTGTCACGAGAGCGCAGCTTCACCAACCATGCTGCGCACGAACTGCGCACACCCTTGACTGCGATCGACACTCACCTGCAGGTTGCGCGGCTGACTGGTGGCGAGGACTCACGACGTGCGCTGGCCGATGCCGGTGAAGGCGTGCAGCGTATGCGTGCGACGCTGGACCAGTTGCTGATGCTGGCGCGGGTCGAAGGACGGCTGCCGTTCGACGACGGACAGTGGATCACCGCCGCGCAGGTGGTGGAGCAGGCGGTGGCGGCCAGCAGTCCGGCGGCCAATGGCCGGGTCGTTGTCGTGGCTGGAAGCGGTAGTCAGGCGGTGCCGGCGGTGCCTCCCGCGCTGTCCGTGGCGGCGTTGCGCAACCTCGTCGACAACGCGTTGCGCTATTCGCCTCCGGGAAGTGCCGTAGACCTTGTTGCTGATGCCGATGCCACCACGGTACGGTTCCGTCTGACCGATCGTGGCGCTGGTCTCGAACCTGACGAGTACCGGCAGGCGACGCAACGGTTCTGGCGAGGACGCGCGACCGGCAGCGCAGGAGGCAGCGGGTTGGGGTTGACGATCGTCGAGGCAATCGCCGAGCGTCATGGCGGGTACGTGGTCTTGCGTCCCAGGGAGGGAGGTGGGACGGTCGCGGAGCTCGTCCTGCCGAGGCAGGACGGTTAGATTCGGCGGCCGTGGAATGCCTCCAACCCCCGACCCTCGCTAACCTTGGGGGCTTTCCGCCATTTCCTGACAGTACTGGCGAAGGTGCTCCGGCAGGTCCGGAGGACACTGCCCGCACGCCTTGTTACCCGGCACGGCATAGTCGATGAACTTCGGGTATGGCAGGTTCAGGTTTTCCATCAGCTCGATGAAATCCTCGAGCGTGCGTTCGGCGCCGAGCCGCGGGTTGCGCTGCTTCTCCTGCGCGATGCTCGATACCCACCGCCCCTGGTAGTCATGCGCCGGGTACACGAGCGTCTCGCCCGGGAGGCCGAACAGCCGACCGCGTACGCTCTCGTACAGTTCACGCGCGTCGCCGCTCTGGAAGTCCGTACGGCCGCAGCCGTCGATCAGCAGCGCGTCGCCGGTGAACACGCGGTCATTCATCACCAACGCGAAGTGGTTGTCGGTGTGGCCGGGCGTATGCATCGGGTCTATGCGCACGCCGCCGACCTGCAGGGGGACGCCGTCTTCCATCGGCACGTCGGTACAGGACAATGCATCGAGCGCGGGGGTAGCGATGCGGCTGCCTACCTCCCGCCGGAGCATCGACGCCGACGTGATGTGATCTGCATGAATGTGCGTGTCGATCGTCATGACGAGCTTCAGACCGAGCTCGTTGACTACCTGCAGGTCGCGCTGCCAGGCGGGCATCACCGGATCCACGAGGGCGGCTTCGCGCGTTTCGGGGCAGGCGATCAGATAGGTGTAGGTCGAAGACACCGGCTCGAAGAGCTGGCGGAAGATGGTGGCGGGACCGATCATGACCGGGCTCCTTCTTTTTCCGCGAGCGCCACTACGGCCGGCTCCAGCGTCGCCAGACCGGCCTCACGGCCGCGCTTGAGTGCCGCTTCCAGCGAGCAGCCGCGGTTAAGTGTCGCGTCAAGCGCGATCATTGCGCCCACGCGGTTGGAACTCGCGCAATGGATCAGGACCCCGCCTTCGCGGCGCGCATCGTCCAGCGTCTGGCCGAACTCGCGCACCCGGGCTCGGTCGAGATCGGCGGCGCCGGCGATCGGCAGCGACACGTAGTTCAGGCCGAGCCGGGCGGCCTCGGCGGCTTCGTCATATTCCGTGGGCTCGTCCGGGGCACGCAGGTTGATAACCGTGTGCACGCCCTCGCGCACGAGTTCGGCCAGATGCGCCGGCGTGGGCTGCCCACCGGCGTAGTGATCTTCAGCGAAGCGCCAGGGTGTGTTCATGGGAGCCTCCGGAACGTTTGCGGGGAAGAACGAAATTCAGATCCAGCCGAGTTCACTCGCGGTGCGGTACAGCATGTACACCGCGACGACGACGATCAGGCCGGCAAGCACCGTGTTGAGCACGCCCTTGCGGTCGCCCAGGCGTGTGGCGAGGCGGGCGCCAAACAGACTGCCGACCGCGCCGCCGCCGATGAACGCCACCGCAAGCGACCAGGCGACCAGTCCGGAGCTCGCGTAGCTCAATGCGGTGGTCAGTCCGAAGGCGGTAACGGCGAGCAGCGATGAACCGACCGCGAACAGGATCGGCATGCCGGTCGAGGCGATCAGGCCCGGTACTACCAGAAAGCCCCCTCCAATACCGAAGAAACCCGACAGGAGCCCGGTGACCGCGCCCGAACCCAGCAGCTTCGGCGCGTTGCCCCGATTGAGCACCACCGCCGGATCCCCTTCACTTCCGCGCGAGCGGAACATCATGCCGGCGACCACGAGCATCAGGAGCGCGAACAATGCAAGCAGCTGCTGCCCGTCCATGGCCTTGCCGAGCATCGCCCCGAACCACGCGCCCAGCACGCCGGCGATAGCGAACGCCGCGGCGCAACGCCACTTCACGTTGCGCTTGCGGGCATGGTTGGTCAGGCCGATAAGTGCGTTGGCCGCAACCGCAAGCGCGCTGGTGCCGATCGCCACATGCGGGTCGCGCACCCCGACGAGGTAGACCATGAGCGGGACCGCGAGAATGGAGCCGCCGCCACCGACCAGCCCGAGCGTGAAGCCGACGACGCCGCCGGAAATGACCCCCATCACTAACTGGAACGTGGTCATTGGACAGCCTCCTGGCTGCCACAGTAGGCGGCGTATAGCGTATCGAGCACGCTTGCAGCAGGGCCCTCGGCTAGCGCGTAGTAGATGGTCTGCGCCTCGCGACGCGTCGTGACGAGCTGCATCTCGCGCAGTACGGCCAGGTGCTGCGACAGGGCGGACATGCTGAGCCCGGTAATCGGCTGCAACTCTCCTACCGAAGCCTCGCCCTCGACCAGCTGGCACAGCACGAGCAGGCGTGCCGGATGGGCCAGTGCCTTCAACAGTGCGGCCGCTTCATTGGCATGCTGCGCCATCTGCTCGGTCGAGGGCATCGGACGTATCTTCTTTGATGAACGGGCCATGGCGGATGTAGTTTAGTAAGTTCTTGACAAGGACAGGTGACGAATGTAATGTAGCAGTACCTAAAGTACAGAGCAAGAAGCTGTCAAATGAATCCGCAGGTGCAGAGCTTTTACGACCCGGCCACGTTCACCTTCACCTACGTGGTCTACGATCGTGACGGCGGCCATGCCGCCATCGTCGACCCGGTGCTCGACTACGATCCCGCGAGTGCCCGCACCTCGACGGCCGCGGCCGACCGCGTGCTCGCGTTCGTGCGCGAGCATTCGCTGATCGTGGACTGGATCCTTGAAACCCATGCGCATGCCGATCACCTGACGTCCGCGGCATACCTCAAGCGCGAAACCGGCGCGAAGGTCGCGATCGGTCGCGGTATCACCCAGGTGCAGGAGCGCTTCAAGGCGCTGTTCGGCCTGGAGCCGGAGTTCGCCACCGACGGCCGTCAGTTCGATCGGCTGTTCGCTGATGGAGACACGTTCGCCATCGGGGAGCTCCAAACGCGTGCGATCGCGACACCCGGTCACACCGACGACAGTCTGACCTATCTCGTAGGTGACGCCGCGTTCGTGGGCGATACGGTGTTTGCCCCTGAAACGGGCACGGCGAGGGTGGACTTCCCAGGAGGCGACGCGCGCAAACTCTACCGGTCGATCCGCACCTTGTTCGATCTGCCCGCCGACACCCGCCTGTTCCTGTGCCACGACTACCCGCCGGCCGAGCGCGAGGCGCATCCGCAGAGCTCGCTCGACGAGCAGAAGCAGCGCAATGTGCATGTGGGCGGCGGGGCAGATGAGGAGACGTTCGTCAAAATGAGGACCGAACGGGATGCCAGACTGGCGGCGCCCAAGCTAATTCTGCCGGCGTTGCAGGTGAACATTCGCGCGGGCGAGCTGCCGCCGACGGACGCGAACGGCATCCGCTACCTGCGGCTGCCCCTGAACCAATTGGGAGGTGAGGCATGACCACGTGGATGATCGCCCTGGCAGGCGGAGTGTTGATCGGCCTGTCCGCGACCTTGTTGCTGTGGCTCAACGGACGGGTCGCGGGCGTCAGCGGCATCCTCAACGGCGTTCTGTTCCCGAAGGCAGGTGATGTGTCGTGGCGCGCCATGTTTTTGCTGGGCTTGATCGTCGCCGCGGGCCTATACATGGCACTCGTGCCCGGTGCACCACTGCCGCGGACGGACTATTCGCGCGTCGGGCTGGTAGTCGCTGGGCTGCTGGTGGGCTTCGGCACGCGCATGAGCAACGGCTGCACGAGCGGCCACGGCGTGTGTGGGCTCGGCCGACTGTCCATGCGCTCGCTGGCGGCCGTCCTGACCTTCATGGCCACGGCCATTGCAACCACCTTCCTTGTGCGCCACGTCTGGAGTTGATGATGAAGTTCTCGATTGCCGCGCTGCTGTCGGGTGCGCTGTTTGGTCTGGGGCTGGCAATGTCGGGCATGACCGACCCCCGCATCGTGCTCGGCTTCCTCGACGTGTTCGGAGATTTCGATCCGACGCTGGCGTTCGTCCTCGGCGGCGCCGTCACCACCACCGGGCTGCTGTTCCGCTTGGTGCTGCGCCGTGGCAGCCCGGTGCTCGCCGATACGTTCCAGCTGTCGAACCTGAAGCAGGTCGACCGCAAGCTGCTCGGCGGTGCGGCACTGTTCGGAATCGGCTGGGGTATCGCCGGCTACTGTCCAGGTCCTGCACTCGCGGGCCTGGGGATCGGCTCGGTCGAAGCGCTGTGGTTCATCCCGGCCATGCTGGCTGGCATCCTGTTGCACCGTGTCGTCAACCGCGCCTGAGGTTATGCCATGAAGCCTATTCCATTGCTCTTCCTTGTCGTTGCGCTCGCAGGCCCCGGCTGCGCCTCCGCCACGTACCCGACTGCACTGCCGACCGTTGCGGATGCGGTGTCACCTGCGCCGGGCATCGTGTCGGCGGGGCGGCTGGATGCCGACGACATCTCACGCGTGCGTGATGCTGGCATCCGCCACGTCATCGACCTCACCTTGGATGCGGAGACGCCAGATTTCGACGAGGCGGCAGCCGTCCGCGCGGCCGGCCTTCTGTACTCCAACCTGCCATTACGCGGTGCAGTGGATCTCACCCGTGAGAACGTGATGGCGTTTGATGCCATTGTTCGAGACGCGAAACGTCCGGTGCTCGTGCACTGTGCCAGCGGCAACCGTGTCGGTGCGATGGCAGCGCTCCGGGCCGCATGGGTGGACGGAAAGGAGGCCGATGAAGCGATCGCGATCGGAAGAACCTGGGGGCTCAAGGGTCTTGAGGAAGAGGTGCGCCGCAGGATCGAGGCCGACGCTTCCCAGGCCAGGAGCAAGGTCCCGGGCTAACGACCGCTGCGTGCCGGGTCCGGTCAGTGCCGGACTGCGTCCATGATCCGGTAAGCGTTCGCGCCGGCGACCTGCCGTTCTTCGTACCCGGCACCGAGGGCGTGCTGATACATCCGAAGGTAGCCCCCCAAGACGACGAGCACGTCATCACAAAGAACTATCCGAACTCGTTCCACAAGACGGACCTCAAGGAGACACTCGATTCCGACGGCATCGAATAAGTCACGGTTATTGGCCGATGAGCCACATGTGCATCGACGCGACAACTTGCGCCGCGGCTATTTTGGTTACAAGACAACGGTCGTGCACGACGCCTGCGCAACCCGCGAGCTCGAGTTCGATGGGAAGAGCGTGCCCGCCGAGCAAGTGCATACGGCCCTGATGTCAACGCTCGCATTCGGGTATGCGGAAGTCATTTCAGCCGACACCTATCTGGCCAAATGACATCTGTTGGGGCGTGCAGCGCGATTTGCTTGGCGGTAAGTCATCGGCCGCTCTCTCATCCCGGGCGTTGCTACGTGATGTCCGCTCTTGGCCGAGGCTGTGTAAAAACGTCTGACGGCTGATCGCAGGCGGGTCGCCGACGCCTTACCTGTGTTCGTGCGGACGATGGCATCGCGATTCTCAGGCCGCGATTGCCCTCAACATGCCAGGCATGCCGATGATCTTGATCATCCGCTTCATGTTGTAGGCCAGCACCGCCAAGCTGATCTCTGCTCTGACCTTCGGCAACGTCTTGGTCAGCAGTGGTGTGGTTCCCAGCCACGCCTTGAGGGTGCCGAAGACATGCTCGACAGTCTGCCGCCGCGCAACGGCGACTTGCGGCCTGGCGTCGAGCCGCAACTGCATCGCCTCAAGCACGTGTTCGTGCTCCCAGCGGCTGATCCGCCGGTAGCGCGCCGTCGTGCACTGGTCGCGCATCGAGCAGTCTGGACAGGCGGACGACCAATACTTGTGCAGCGTCAGGCCGTTTTCTTCGCTGGTAAAGCGATGCGTGGCGAGTTCGTCGGCTGGGCAACGGTAGGCATCGAGCGCTGGTTCGTAGATGAAGTCCCGCTTGTCGAAGCGCCCTTCGGCCTTGCTGTTCGAGGTCAGTGGCTTGAGTACGAGCGGGATGATGCCGGCTTGCTCGCAGGCCAGGATCTGCTGGGCGTTGTAGTAGCCGCGATCGGCCAGCGCGGTCAGGTGGTCGGTGCCCAGCGCAACTTTGGCCTTGAGCGCCATGGGCGCAAGCTGCGTCCGATCATGCCCGATGTTGGTGACCTCGTGGGCCACGATCAGATGATGCTCGGCATCGACCACGGCCTGCAGGTTGTAGCCCACCGTGCCGGTGGCACGACCAGTAGAGGTCATCGACCGTGCATCCGGGTCGGTCAGCGATATCTGGCTATCGGGCGCTTCCTGCAGTTCCTGCTCGGTACGATCAAGCGCTGCCATCTGCTCGCGCACCTTGGCCAGCTTGTCGCGCAGCTGAGGGATGCGTGCCTCGGGCAGTAGCACCGGGTCGCGATCGGCACGATCCAGCTCGGCCAGATAACGGGCTACGCTCTCATCGAGCTGGCTACGCCGAGCCTTGATCTTGCCGACGGTGAAGTTGCGATCGCGGCTATTGACCGCCTTGAACTTACTGCCATCGATCGCGACCACGGCATGCGAGAACACCTTCATCCTGCGGCACAACGCAGTGAAGCGACTGCACACTCCCACAATCGCGGCGCCGTTGTCCTTGCGGAAGTCGGCGATCGTCTTGAAGTCGGGCGCCAGCCGCCCCGTCAGCCAGATCACATCCAGGTTGCGCTGCGCCTCGCGTTCCAGCCGGCGACTGGACTGCACGCGGTTGAGGTAGCCGTAGATATAGATCTTGAGCAGCGCGGCCGGGTGATAGGCAGGTCGGCCACCGGCGGCGCGGCTGGCAGCCTCGAAGCCCAATGACCCGAGATCCAGTGCATCCACGAAGGCGTCGACGAGGCGAACCGGATTGTCCTGATGGACGTAATCCTCGAGCCGATCAGGTAGGAGAAGCGCCTGGGTCCGATCCACGCCATCGACGAATCGCTTCATGATCAGCACCAATCGAGGAGTGATTAGATATTGCCAGCGATGCTGGGGTTTTCACACAGCCTCGGCCGGGAGCGGACATGGAGATAGGGGAAGAGGCGGTCATTGTTCTCGCGGAACCGAGGGGTTGGTGGCTAGTGGCCCAAATACCTCATCTTTGATGTCCGCTATCTCCTTGATGGCCCGCTGGAGTTGTTGGCCCGTTGTTAGGAGCTGCGCGATGCTGACCTGTCTGGTCTGCAAGAACGCGTCATTCAGCGCTGCCTGATTGCTCCAGATCATTAGGTGCTCATCGAGAGGCTGCATGCCAGGAATCCCGGTAACAACTCCGTCACCGACACATTGAAATCGTCCTACCATGTCCAATGGGGTTCCGTCGCCAAGGCAATGGTCAATTAGCCGAAAGGTGGCGCCGACAAGTGCGACGAGTTCGTCCGATTTCACCCCATGGCCAAGCCGCGTGATAACTGGCGTCCAGCATCGCAGTTCCCATGCCGCTTGCGTTCCTTCGGCCAAATCGCCACAGGCGATCTGGCTAATCGTCTCCGCACGGTATCCAATCGCCGGCTGACCATTCTGTTCGTGAAGTACCAACGTTGCGAAGGTGCGCATGCATTGAACTCGCCTGGGGGATCAAAGTAACGGAAGGTCCTCTGTCAGAGTTTTCGGCGCTCGTCTCTAGCCGCGCGAATCCTGTCCAGTCAAGAATAACGCGGATCAGACGGCATCAAGAGCTATGTTTGAATCCTCGTTGGTAGGAAAGTAGTGCGCCAAGAACACGGCATCGCGTCCGACGTATAGGCGCGGGGATTCGCCCTGTGGTGGTTCGATCAGAAAGCCGCTTGCCATGATCAGTGCTCCGGCCCGTCGTCCGTAGAGACTTGCTTGCTTTCCGCGATTGCATACGGGAGGGTTCTACCCCGAAATCACGGACGGTTGTAAAAGGGTTGAGAACTTCTGGTCTTGCCTGGCCACCCTTCGTCGCATCCTCGGATTGTGGAACCGCTCGATGTATTCGAACACATCGGCCCGTGCGGCATCGAGCGTCGGGTAGGTCATGCGGTAGACCCGCTCGCGCTTGAGCAGGCCGAAGAAGCCTTCGCATGCTGCGTTGTCACCGCAATGGCCCACTGCGCTCATCGAGCACACCAGTCCGTTGGCCGCCAGGTAACGCTGGTAGTCGCCGCTTCGGAACTGGCTGCCACGGTCGGAGTGCAGGATCACCGGATGGCTGCCTTGGCGCTGCCAGACGGCCATCTGCACGGCCCGGATCACCATCTGCCGGTCCTGCCGGTGGTGCATCGACCAGCCCACGACCCGCTGGTCGAACAGGTCAAGCACGATGCACAGGTACAGCTTGCCCTGTCGGGTCTTGAGCTCGGTGATGTCGGTGACCCACTTGGTCTCCGGCTCCAGTGCGGTAAAGTCCCGCTCCAGCAGGTTGGGCGCGATCGCGGCAGTGGAACGCTGGCCGCGATCAATGGGCATGCCGCGCCGCCGCGGCCTTGCCCGCAGCGCTTGGATCCGCATCAGTCGTTCGATGCGGTGCAGGCCGCAGGGATAGCCTGCCTCCAGCACATCACGCCATACACGGCGTGCGCCGTAGGTGCGGTCACTATCGACGAAGCTCAGCCGCGCTTGCTGGCCGAG
>NZ_WKEE01000034.1:0-52279 GCF_021605635.1 Stenotrophomonas sp. PA-6-5C | reverse complement strand
GCCCAGCCCGGTGCCCGGATCGGCATCCCAGGCTTCCAGGCGATTGAGCAGCACGTAGCTCTTGATCGAGTTGTCATGCACCGGATGCGCGTGTTCCGGCGCGATGGCCGCCTTGCGATCCGCGTCCGTCACCGCGGGTATCGGGGTGCGCGGCTGCGTTGGCACTGCAGGCCCGTGTCCCATCTGACTGTGGTCCATGCCCTGCATCGACTGTGTCTGCGCTTTGGGCGTTGCGGGCGTGCTCGGAGGCGCGCCGTGCCCCATCTTGGAATGGTCCATCCCCTGCATCGCAGGCGTGGCCGTACTAGAGGTGTCGGCTGCAGCGGGCTGTGCCATCTGACTGTGATCCATGCCCTGCATCGACTGCGCCTGTGCTGTGGGCGCCGCAGGTGTGCTCGCGGGCGAGACGTGCCCCATTTGCGAATGGTCCATGCCCTGCATGGCAGGCTCGGCTGCTTTAGCCTGCGGCGCGGCGTGGCCCATCGTCGCATGATCGATCGTCGCTTCGCTCGGCTTGGCCGGTGTTGCAGGCTTTTGGGCTGGCGCAGGTTTTGATGTCGGCGCCTGTTGTGCAGAGTGATCCTGAGTCTGGGTCTGCGCGCCCTGCTCCATCGGCATGGAGCCGTGCTGCATGGATTGGGCGCTGGCCGCATTGGCCAGGGCCAGCGAGATAGCCAGCGTCAGCGCAGTCAGGGTGGTATCGCGTCTATTGATGTTCATTCGTCGACCCTCACCGTGCGCATCATTCCGGCTTCCATGTGATAAAGCAGGTGGCAATGGAACGCCCAGCTGCCCAACGCATCGGCACGCACGCGATACGTGCGTCGGCTACCCGGCGGCATATCCACCGTGTGCTTGCGCACCATGAAGTTGCCGTTGTCGTCCTCCACGTCACTCCACATGCCGTGCAAATGGATGGGATGGGTCATCATCGTGTCGTTAACCAATACGATGCGCATACGCTCGCCGTAGTTCAGCCGCAGCGGCTTGACATCGGAGAACTTCTGACCGTTGAAGCCCCAGGAGAATTTCTCCATATGTCCGGTCAGATGCAGCTCGATCTCGCGACCGGGGTCGCGTCCGTCAGGGTCTTCAAAGGTGCTCTTGAGCATGGAATACGTCAGTACATGACGGCCGTTATCGCGCAGGCCATTACCCGGATCATCCAAGCGCGAACTCACGCTCATGGCCTGGTTGTCCAACAGGGGATTGTTGGTCTCGCTGGCAGGGTGTGATTGCATGCCCCCGTGCTGCATGCCTGCCATGGCACCATCGCCGGCGGCGGGCATCGCATGGCCTGCATGGGCCGAGGTCGCGTTACCGCTGGCAGGTGGGGTCATGCCAGGCATGCCCATGGCCGCACCACAGCCGCCTTCCATGCCCTTGCTGCCGCCAGACATATCCATCGATCCATGATCCATGCCCATGTCTGCCATCGTCAGCAGCGGCCGGGGATCCACAGACGGAACGGGCGCGCGTAATCCTTCGCGCACGGCGAGCGTGCCGCTGACGTAGCCGGTGCGACCGGAGTCTTGGGCAAAGATGGTGAATGCGTCCTGCCCGGAGGGCTCCACGATCACATCGAAGGTTTCTGCTACCGCGATGCGGAACTCGTCGACGGAAACCGGATGGACATACAAGCCATCTGCTGCCACCACGGTCATCTTTAGCCCCGGAATACGCACATCGAAGTACGTCATGGCAGAGCCATTGATGAAACGCAGGCGCACCTTCTCGCCACTGCGGAACAAACCGGTCCAGTTGCCCAGCGAGGTCGTGCCGTTCATCAGGTAGGTGTAGGTGTTGGCGTTGACGTCGGACAGATCCGTGGGCGTCATCCGCATCACGCCCCACATCTTGCGATCTTCCAACGTGGCCGACAGGCCGTTGCGCTTCACATCGCGCGCAAAATCGCCGACCGTGCGCTTGTAGTAATTGTCATGGCCCGGCATCTTCTTCAAACGATCGAACAGGGCCGTCGGGTCCAGGTCTGTCCAATCGCTCAGCATCACGACGTAGTCGCGATCGAAGCTGAAGGGCTCCGGCTCCAATGGGTCGATGATGATCGGGCCATAGAGCCCGGCTTGTTCCTGGAACCCCGAGTGGCTGTGGTACCAGTAGGTGCCGCCCTGATGCAGGGTGAACCGGTAGTGGTAGGTCTCACCACGTCCGATACCGTCAAAGCTCAGGCCCGGCACGCCGTCCATGTTGGCCGGCAAAATGATGCCGTGCCAATGGATGGAGGTGTCCGCGCCATGGAGGGAGTTAGCGGGCAATGCATTGGAGACACGCAGGTTGACCGTGGTGCCTTCCCGCCAACGCAGCAACGGCGCCGGAACGGACCCATTGACGGTGATCGCGGTGCGGGTCTTGCCGGTGAAGTTCATCGGCGTCTCGCCGATGGTTAGGTCAAACTCGGTGCCCGATAGTACGTTGGGTTGTCCCGGGCCCTTGAGCGCCCAACTGGCTTTGGGCCAGAAACCTAATCCTGCGACTGCGCCTCCCAAGGCCAAGCCCTGGACAAATCGCCGCCGCGAAGGTAGCAGCGGCGGTCCACCGTGTGGACCACGAAAATCATCATGCGACATGAAAATGCTCCAAGCGTCGTGTTGCCACCGGCGGGCGGTGGTACAGAGCGGGCGGCTGGCCTATAAATAGGCATGCAAGCCACACCAACGGCGCCATTGCGGCGCTTAGGGACGCTTAGCCGATCGGTGGTCGGATCAGATGAGGCAAGGCAGGTGCCGCATGCCCTAGGGGCAGCGGCATGACATCCAGGCCCAAGGCCAGTTGCACCGAAACATGCAGGCGCGCCGGAAGTGCGCTCGCGCACGCGTGTACGCAGGCGCACCGGCACGCAGAAGACTTGCAACAGTCGGGACCGGCATGGTCGCCATGCCCAGTGCCAGCCCTTTCAATCGAGGTGGCATCGGGATGATTCTCAGCACTGTGATGGGCGACGCAGTCTTCGTCGCCTTGCACCGCGGCAGCCACTTCGCTGGCCTGCGCTTCCATGGCCGGGTTCATACTGATCGACGCAAATGCCGACCACGCGCCGTTAAGCACGAGCATGACGATCAGGAGCAGTCGCAGTAGAAGTGAGGAGGCTGACACGGGCGACATTGTAAATCACTTTAGACAAGGCGCGTGTGTATCGGTCGTGAACAAAATCTCAAGTAGGCCTGAGATGCCGCCACTTGTCAGTCGCACTAGTCACGGCCACTGCAGCTCCCTCCAGGAGCGCCCAATGGGCGGGTTGAGGCGAAGGGTTGCCCATAGGGCTAGCGCTTGTTCGGTTTACTTCTCGGGTGTGGCCTCGATCAGCTTCACCAACTCCCGCTTCTGCTGCTTGCTTAGCGAGCCCCAGCGCAGGAGCAACTTGGCCAGCAGATCATCGTCGGTGTAAAGGAAGGCGGCGGGGATCCCCAACGCTTGGGCCAACCGCTCAGCAGTCTCCAGCTTGGGCTCGTGCTTGCCACGTTCGTACTGGTTGACTCGGGGGCTGGCCACGTAAGGATCCAGACCGGCCCGGATGCCCAACTCCTTCTGCGACAAACCCGTGTGCAGGCGGGCTTGTTGGAGGCGTCGAGCGAAGGTCGGTGTTGAGTCGACGGACAAAGTCACGCGCACCCCCCATGGAAACCCCATAAGGATGGCGGATGTGGGGTTAAGCCGAGATACGTGCAAAAATGCCCCCCAGAATTTTTTTTTCTTCCGTGAAATCATTTGGTTGCCGGATTTTTGTTGGTACCTGAACTGTCGGCGCGATCGGGCCGCAACTGCGCCAGCAACTGCTCCAAGGTGTCCTGGCGCACACCGGCACGCAACGCTTCGGCCTCGGCTTGTTCACGCCGTTCTCGCTCCTTGGCCAAGTCGGCGTGAGCATTGGCCAGCTTGACCCGTGCGCTCTCCAACGCTTGGGCGTCCTGGGTCCAGCGTGCCAGCAAGGCCTGGTACTCCGCAGCCGTAAGCCGCAGCGCGTCCAGCTCCTTCCGCTGGTCGTCCGCAGCTTGCCGCACCTGCGCCAGTTCCCTCTCTAGGCGGCTGTGGCGTTCCAGCCACTGCCCGTTGTCGCGGTTGAGCTGAACCAGTTCGTGGTTCTTGGCGGTCAGCGCCTCGTTGGCCTGGCGCAGCGCGACCTGCAGTTCCTGCACCTGGTGCTCGTGGCGGCGCTGTTCCTGTTCGCGTTGGTCCTTGACCGAGGTGCGGTAGTGCTCCAACGCCTCGCGAGCATGCTGGTGCTTCTGCTCCAGCGACTGGGCATGCGCCTCGTGCTCCGCCAGCCGCGCGGTCAGTCCCGCGATCCGTTCGCCGAGCTGCGCGACCTCGGTGACCCGTTCGGCCAAGGCCTGCTGGGCTGCGGCGTGGGTCGTCTTTTCTTCGCGTAAGGCAGTTTCAATGCGCTGAAGCTGCGCGCTCAGCGTGGACGCCTCCTGCTGGGTGCGTTCCAGCGCCTCGCTACGCTCCTGCAAGTGCGCTTCGAAGCGCTGCCGGGCCTCGGCGATTACAGCCTCGGCCTCCTCGTGTAGGCGACCGGCAAGCCGACCGACCAGGTCCTGTAGCGCGTCGCTGACCGCGACCTTGGCGCCAAGGCCTTGCCCTTCATCTTCTTCCAGCTCCTTCAGGTAGCGGTGAATGGTTGTCTTGGAGCCGGTGTTGCCCAGCGCCACCCGCACCGCGTCCACCGACGGGTGTTTGCCCTGTGCCCGCAGCGCATCGCGGGCCTTCTGGATGTCGCTCTTGTACAAGCCGCCGCGTGCCATCGCACTCTCCGACTATTTCGTAATGTATTACATACCACGTAATTACATACCAATCAAGTTACACTACTCGCCGAGTACGGGTCGTATCTAAAGGCGGGATAATATTGAATTATCCCGCGTAACCAGCGTTTCGGCCATTTCAAGTCGTCAAAACAGTACGAAACCGCCCAAGGCTGGCGATCCCTGGGTAGTTTGGCCCAGAGCGGAAAGGAGGCCAGCCGGGGTGCAAGCAGGCGCCGCCACCGAACTCGTTGGCCATCAAAGGACTGTGCATGCCGATCGAACGTATCGTCATCGACAATTTCAAGTCGTTTCGCCATCTGGACCTGCCCCTCAACGCCCACATGAACCTGGTGGTGGGCGACAACGAGGTCGGTAAGTCCGCCCTGCTGGAGGCCATCCACGTGGTGGTCACCGGGCAACTGCATGGGCGCAATCTCGCCTACGAGCTCACGCCCTACCTGTTCCACCAGCCCGCGGTGCAGGAATATCTGGCGACCCTTGCTGCAGGCACGCCGGCTTCGCCGCCACGGATCTCCATCGAAGCCTATCTGGGCGCAGATGTCGCGCTGGCGTCGTTGCGCGGCACCAACAACTCCCTGCGCTTGGATACCGCCGGCATCCGGCTGCTGGTCGAGCTCAACGACGACTACCGCGAGGAGTTCAACGCCTACCTGCAGCAGCACCAGGGTGCGGTCAGCCTGCCGGTGGAGTACTACACGGTGCGCTGGTATTCCTTCGCCAACAATGGCGTCACCGCTCGCAGCATTCCGTTCGATTCGACCATCATCGACACTCACGGCATCAAGACCTTGTCCGGTGCCGATCGCTATATCGCCGGCATCATCGATCAGGCACTGACGCCTGCGCAGCGCGTCTCGCTGTCGTTGAGCTTCCGCCGCATGCGGCAGAGTTTTTCCGAAGAGGCGGACGTGGCGGCCATCAATGCGTACCTGACCGAGCACACCGGGGACATCAGCCACCGGGCGCTGACGGTGGGTGTGGACACATCGCCGCGCTCAACATGGGAAACCAGCTTGTCACCTTACCTGGATGAGCTCCCGTTCACCCAGGCCGGCAAGGGTGAGCAAAGCGCGGTGAAGATGAAGCTGGCGATGCACGCGGCCGGCGCTGCCCACGTGCTGATGATCGAGGAGCCGGAGAACCATCTGTCCTATTCCAGCATGACCCAGCTGATCGACAAGATTGCGGCCCTCTCCACCGCCCAGCAGGTGATCATCGCCACCCACAGCAGCTTCGTGTTGAATAAGCTGGGCGTGGACAACGTGATCCTGTTCAGCGCGCAGGGCCAGATGAAGCTGGACCAGCTGCCGAGCGATACCCATGACTATTTCATGAAGCTGCCGGGCCACGACACGCTGCGATTGATCCTGGCCAAGCAGGCGATCCTGGTGGAAGGCCCTTCCGACGAGCTGATCGTGCAGCGCGCCTACAGCGACCACCATGGCGTGGCGCCGATGGCTCGCGGCGTAGACATCATTTCGGTCAAGTCGCTGGCATTCAAGCGCTTCTTGCAGATTGCAGATCGGCTGAAAATCCAGGCCAAGGTGATCACCGACAATGATGGCGATATCGCCGTTGTGCAGGAGCGCTATGCCGAACACATCAACGCGATCTATTACGATTCCGACGAAAGCGCCCCATCGCTGGAAGAGCAGCTGATCAAAGCCAACTCGCTGGCCGAACTCAATACCGTGCTGGGCAAGACGTTTGCCGATGAGGTGGCGCTGCTCAAGTACATGAAGGGCCATAAGACCGATACGGCCCTGGCGATCTTCAACAGCCCGCACTCGATCAGGTTCCCCGACTATGTCCAGCGCGCCATCACCTAACCGGGTCCTGCTTTCGGCGGCCGGCTCGGGCAAGACCACCTTGCTGGTCCGGCAGGCCCTGGAGCGGCCTGGGCGTCGCATCGCGATTGTCACCTACACGCTGGAGAATCTAGAAGAGATCCGGCGCTCGTTTGAGGTCCACGCCGGTGCGGTCCCCGTGCATGTCACTTTGCACAGCTGGTATGGCTTCCTGCTGTGCCAGTGCATCCGCCCGTACCAGGCAGCGCTTTGCCCTGAGCCTCGCATCGAGACCATCCTGTTCGTAGAAGGTGTCACCAATAACAGGGCCCCACGCACCCAGGTGGCGCGCCACTACTTGGCAGGCAACCGGATGTATTCGGACCGGGCGGCCGATTTCGCTGTGCGCTGCGATGAGCTCACCCAAGGTCAGGTCATGGCACGCCTGGCGGCCATGTACGACGAGCTCTACATCGACGAAGTTCAGGACCTCGCCGGCTTTGATCTGGATCTGGTCGAGCGGCTGTTGAAGAGCGGCATTGCCATCACGTTGGTGGGTGATACGCGGCAGGCGACGTATGCCACCAACTATGCTCAAAGGCACAGCCAGTATCGTGGACCCAATCTGGCAGCGCTGTTTCAGATTTGGGAGGCGGACGGCTTATGCCAGCTGGATCACCGCCTCATCAGCCTTCGCTGCGTCCAGGCCCTGTGCGATATGGCGGACACGCTCTATCCGCAGATGCCGCGAACCCAATCAGGCAATGGCGAGGTCACCGGGCACGATGGCATCTACCTCGTCGCTCCAGCGGATGTTGAAGCGTACATGCAGGAGTTTGCGCCCACCGTGCTCCGGCATGACCGGCGGCAAGCGTGCGACGGACTACCGGCCGTGAACTTTGGGCAGTGCAAGGGCCGCACCTACAGCCGGGTCCTCATCTTTCCGAACGGCCCGCTGACACAGTACCTGCGCACGGCAGATGCAGCGCGTATCACCGCCCCACCAAAGTACTACGTGGCCTTCACCCGGGCGCGGCAAAGCGTGGCCTTTGTGTATGCCGGCGCGTGCGCGTTGCCGGGTTATCAGCTCTATGCGCCCGCCAACGCAGACGCATAGAGCCACGGGCGATCACATTTTCTTCAAGGGCGCCGCTGTGGGCTGTGGTGGCACCGGACCCGGGTCGTTGAAGCACAGCATGACCTGATCGATGTCAAATTGATCGGCCAGCACGCGGGCGATCACCGCATGCACCAGGTCCAGGTCGACCGAGGGCGCAGCGACGGTGATGGTGGCCGCGATCGCACGACCGCGCTCTTTGGCGGGGACTAGGCGCAGGTCATCCACCGCTTTCACGCCGGGGTCGGTAAACATCGCCGTACGCACTTGTTCCAGCTCGGCTTCATTCATGTTGGCGGTGACTCCAGGGAATGTGATTGTCAGGCGGGATAGGTCTGAATCTTGCAATCAAAAAACACCGGCCTTGCCAGCAAGGTTGGTAGGCGGGGGACAGGCTCCGGCCGATGACGACTGTCGCCAGCGACCGCTGCAACCCTGAGCGCGCATCTTTGAGGCTCCGGTGGGCTTCGGGCGCATTGAAACCAGAAGTCGCCACCACGGACCTACCTCGGGGTATTGCTTCCGGCCGGTAGAAGACCTCCACAAACGTGATCTCGATGCGCCACCTCTCACAGAGCGAGACTGACGACGGGTGGTCCCATCCGCCCTTGCGTCATATTTGTCGCGCTCGCAGTTGTCAAGAATTAGCCTCCATGATTTGGATTGGTTGATCGGATCCTATTTCCTGCGAGGCTTGGACCGAAGCCCCGGTGGTCTGCGTTGCTTAATAGGTTGCTTCAATCTCCACCGGCTCCATTCACTAGTAGATCCTTCAGCTATGAAGGTGACCAGAACCCACTTCAGTAAGGGAGAGAACCCCACCTCAGCATCACGAAGCAGGTTGGCCCAATACCTTCCGACTAGGAAGGAGAATAGACTCATGGCAGTGACAGACGATGCGAACCACGGCCAACTGATGTCACTGACGTTCGCTTGGATGCCTTTCTTGTACATGTAAACTGCAAACACCAGAGCAGCGCACTGCATCGAGATCACAACCGCGGTCGGCGTCGCCCGGGCTCTGTGGAGGGCGGCGGCGAAGAGAGTCTCCGCAAACGAGAAGCCGATCAGCAATAGAGCTGCACTCAGCATCGCTGGACCGAACTCCGCAATTCCGGCGAGTGACAGCACGATTGGAAGGAATGCAAAGGGGAGTGGCTCCAAGCAGAGGGTTGGATAGAATTTCACGAACAGTGGCCATCTCTTTACCGCGACCAGAATGATGTCTTGCATCATCGCAACTACCAATGCAGCAGCCGCACTCGTTAGCGCAATCGACACCGGTATCCAAAACATCATCTCTTCTGATGCCGGCGCGAAGGGCACCATGGCCGCTGCGCCCCAAATCGCTGCGGCCAAGAACGCGCCAATTGGGAGTGCGGCTGGCTTCCACATGGTCATACTCTGATCAGAATACGTGGCCAAATAGTCAGGCGCTCAAGGTCTGCACTGACGGCTCTGCAGCCATGTCTACGCCTCACCGTCATAGGGCCTCCCTTCCCCGGGGGGGGGCATAGGCCTTGATGGCGGTATCAGTCGATACCCAACCCGCGGCAGCGTCTGGATCATCTTTTCCTCAAACGGACCATCAATGCTTCGCCGCAGGCTGGACATCTGTGATCGCAGAAGATCCCCGTCGGGCAGGTCGTCACCCCAGAGAGTGTGCTCAAGCTGCCGCCTGGTCACAGCGGCAGGACTTGCCCGCATCAGCGCTTCAAGGAGCTTCCTGCAAGCTGGGTACAGATGCAGTCGTTTTCCAGCCCGTGTGGCCTCCAACGTACTCAGGTCCAACGTGAGCTCTCCGATCAGCAGCCGCCTCCTTGTTACGCGTCCCTCCGTACGGGAAACCAACGCCTCTAGGCGAACTTCGAGCTCCGGGAGCTCAAAAGGCTTGGTCACATAGTCATCTGCACCGGAGCGGAAAGCGATGATTTTGTCCGAGAGCGCAACCTTTGCAGCCAACATCACAACAGGAACTGAAACACCGTGATTCAACCGCAGCCTTCTCAGAACCTCCGGGCCTTCCATGCGAGGAAGCATCCAATCAAGAATGACTGCGTCGTAACCATTGGACGCCGCAAAGTGAAGGCCGGCGATGCCGTCCCCGATGGTATCAAGCTGATGCCCTCGGGCCTCGAAGTAGGCCAGAATCTTCAAAGCGACTTCTCGATCGCGCTCAATCACTAGAATTCGCATGTCACGACTGACGGAAGCCAAGGAGCCTCAGCGCATTGAATACAACCAACAAGGTTGAACCTTCATGCACTGCCACAGCCGGTCCAATGCCAAGACCTAGGATGGTCGCAGGAACCAACAACGCTACGACGCCCAGGCTCACATACACGTTCTGACGGATCACCCGTTTCGTGCGTCGACTAAGCGCTACAGAGAATGCAACCTGTCTCAAATCCTCAGACATAAGCGCGACGTCGGCAGTCTCCAGCGCTACGTCCGAAGAGGCGGCACCCATTGCAATTCCGACGCTGGCACTAGCCATTGCGGGTGCGTCATTCACACCGTCGCCGACCATTGCCACTCGCTCCGTCTCCTTCAACTGACGTATTGCCTTCACCTTGTCGTCAGGCATGAGATTTCCCCATGCCTCGTTTAGACCCACGTCCGTTGCCACGGCTTGAGCTACAGTCTGGTGGTCGCCAGAGATCATGATCATTCGTTGGATGCCCAAGCGCCTTAGCTTGTCCAGGGCTTCACGCGCCTCTGGCCGGGGCGTATCCATAAGGCCGATGACACCTAGGTCGCGATCACCTAGGCGAACGGCCATCGTGGTTCTGCCGGCGTTACGGAGCTCCTCAATGGCAGACTCCGCACCCGCGGATAGAGCGCCAATGCCGTCGTTACCGAACATTTCTGCCTTTCCTATCCACACGTCAATGCCGTTCACCTTCGCCTGAACGCCTCTTCCAGCGAAGTTAGCGAGGTCTGTCGCTACCATGACCGGTCCATCGCCCAGGCGAGTATTACCATCTCGAACGATAGCTGCGGCCAAAGGGTGGTCACTTAAAGCCTCGACGGCGACGGCAACGTGAAGCAGTTCCTGCTCTGTCGTTCCCTGCATCACTTTGATGTCGGTAATTCGCGGCTTGCCTTCAGTGAGCGTTCCAGTCTTGTCGAACGCGATGGCACGGACCATGCCCAGCTCCTCCAGTGGTGCGCCACCCTTGATGAGTACGCCACCTCGCGCAGCTCGCGCAATTCCCGCTAGAACCGCGCTTGGAGTCGCGATTGCCAGTGCGCAAGGGCTTGCCGCTACAAGTACCGCCATCGCTCGATAGAAGCTGTCGCGGAATGGCTCATCGATCACGATCCATGAGAAAAGTAACAGCACGGCCAAGATCAGAACAGCGGGAACGAATACCCTCTCAAACTTGTCTGTGAAGCGCTGCGTTGGCGATTTCCTGGTTTCGGCTTCGCTCACCATCTTGACGACGCGGGCCAGTGCCGATTCGCCTGATCGACGCGTGACTTCAACCTCCAGGGCGCCGGAGCCATTGATAGTGCCGGCGAAAACACGTGACTCCATTACCACCGAATCAGGTCGATCCCGTGCTAGAGCAGCGTCATTGACTGCCAGCTTATCAACCGGGATGCTTTCCCCGGTGACAGGGGCTTGGTCAACGCTGCTAGCCCCTTTGATAACGAATCCGTCCGCCGGCATCCGGTCATTGGGACGTACGACCACCACATCTCCAGGTATCAACGATTCAACCTGGACTTCCACGACCTGCCCATTCCTCAGCACCCTGGCAGTTTCTGGGGCAAGCTTGGCGAGAGCTTCTATCGCACGTTTAGCCCGGCCCATCGCGTAGTGTTCAAGGGCGTGACCGAGACTGAAGAGGAACAGAAGCAAGGCGCCTTCGGCCCATGCGCCGAGCGCGGCTGCGCCTGCCGCTGCAACCAGCATCAGCGTATCGATCTCAAAGCGCTTCAGCTTGATGTTCCCGATCGCCTCGCCAAGCGTGAACCAGCCGCCAAAGACGTAGGCTGCTACGTAAAACGCTGTGGGGATCCAGGGCGTTTGGGTCAACCCAAGCTTTTCAATCGCAAATCCCACGATCAGGAGCAGGCCGCAAGCAAGTGAGAAGATCAGCTCACTATTGCCACCTAGCGTGCCCCCGTGGGAATGACCGGGGTCCTGTCGGTCCTTGTGATCGTGTCCTTCGTGCTGATCCTTCAAATCTCCCCTCGGACTCGGTGGCTCTTGCGCTACACCCAGCGCCTCAAGCTTCGCTCTCAGCTCCGCCTCGCCTGTCTTGGCTCTCTCGTACTCGATGCTTATGCCACCAGCTGGGCTGGTGGTGGCTTCAATGACGCCTGGTACGGCCTGCACTTGCGCCGCAATTGTCCTTGCCTTTCGTGCGTGAACGGCCGAACCAAGCTCCAAGAAAAGGTGGCCATACCGATCACCCAACTCAATGCCCACGGATGCCGCCACCTCTCGCACTCGCTGAAGCGAGACGATCTCGGGGTCGTAATGAATGCAGAGCGTTCCGAGAGCTTCGTCGCTACCCTCGCGAATGTGCACGCGCGATACTCCCTCCATGTCCTGAAGACCAGCGACCAGCCTCTGGACGCAGCTGTCGTCCCGAGAGACACCTGGGAGTATTACTGGCAGTTCGAGTTCTGTGGTCAGGTTCATTTGTTCCCTCCAACGTCATAAAAATGGAACGGGAAGTCCGGCAGGCAGATGCTCTGCCGGGCCCAAACACTCCATCATTCAGTGGACAGTTTCCGGTTGCCCTTTCGGGCCTGCCTTGGCCAAGCGTCCCGCAAATGTCGGCAGCACAAGAAGTGTTAGCACTGTTGCGGTCAACAGGCCGCCAATGACCACCGTGGCGAGAGGCTTCTGCACCTCAGCACCAGATCCACTCGCAATAGCCATTGGAATGAAGCCAACGATCGCCACCAGCGCGGTGGTCACCACCGCGCGAATTCGGCTGCCGGCACCGTTCATTGCAGCGATCAATGGACTGTCACCTGCATCAAGCCTCTCTCTGATGGCTTGCATGAGCACCAATCCATTCAGGGTCGCAACACCCGATACCGCGATGAATCCGACGGCGGCAGATACCGAGAACGGCATACCACGCACCAGCAACGCGAGAATTCCGCCAACCAGGGCCAGTGGGACGCAGGTGAACACCAGGCCCGCCTCCTTTGCGCTGCCCAATGCCATGAACAGCAGGCTGCCGATCAATAGGAAGACAATCGGAACAACTGTCATGAGTCGCTTTTCAGCCCGCTGCAAGTTCTCGAACTGACCTCCCCACGTCATGTGGGCGCCCGGCGGAAGCTGTACGTCCTTCACCGCCGCCTGGGCCTCTCCAACAAACCCGCCCAAGTCACGACCGCGAACATTTGCCTGCACCACCACACGACGGCTTCCATTGTTTCGACTGATCTGGTTCGGCCCCTCGCTGATCTCAATGCGTGCGACAGAGGAGAGCGGCACGATGCCCCCAGTTGGAGTTGCAATCGGCAGTGACGCGAGCTGATCGGGGTCATTGCGTGCATCGTCGCCGAGGCGCACAACAACATCGAACCGGCGGTCGCCCTCGAAGATCTTGCCTGCCGCAGCGCCGCCAATACCGGTTGAAAGCGCGTCGCTCACGTCCGCTGCCGTGAGGCCATACTGCGCAGCTGCAAGATGATCGATTGCCACATTGAGCGTGGGCAGGCCGGAAATCTGTTCAACACGGACATCCGCTGAGCCCTGGACATTCCTCAGCTTCAGCGCGACCTGATCGGCAACAGCTTGCAGTTGCTCGAAGTTGTCGCCGTAGATCATGACGGCCAGGTCCGTACGCACGCCTGAGATCAGCTCATTGAAGCGCAGCTCGATGGGCTGGCTGAATTCAAAGCTGTTGCCTATCTGCGAGGCGGCGATCTTCTCAAACCTTGCAATCAGATCCTCCTTGCTCAGGGAAGAGTCTGGCCACTCCTTTCTCGGTTTAAGTACGATCACACTGTCGGAGATGTTGGTCGGCATGGGGTCGATAGCTGCTTCTGCAGTACCGGTCCGCGAGAAGACCGTCACAACCTCTGGTTCAGCAGCAATGGCCTTCTCCAGCGCCAATTGCATAGCCAACGATTGCTCAAGCGACGTCGATGGCACACGCAACGCTTGCATAGCGAGATTTCCCTCATCAAGCGTTGGCATGAACTCTCGACCCAGCATCGTAAAGCCGACCACGCCCATCGCGAGCATCAAAATGGCGCCAGCGAACACTGCCTTGGGCCTACGAATCGCCGCTTGGATCGCCGGTTCAATACGGCCGCGCAGGACGCGGATGATGGCAGTCTCATGTTCTTCGTCTTGGTCGCTCTCGTGCCCCTCCTTGTTCGCGTGGAGCTTGGGCTCCCTGACCAACAGGGCAGCCATCGCCGGTACAAAGGTGAACGAGAAGATAAACGCGCCAACGAGGGCGAGCATGAAGGTGGCGGCCATCGGTTGGAACGTCTTGCCCTCCACACCTTCCAGCGTAAGGATCGGTGCGAACACCAACAGGATGATCACCTGGCCGAAGGCTGCAGGGCGCGCCATTTTCCTCGCCGAGTCGGCGGCCACACGCAGTCGCTCCATGGCATTGAGGGGTCGGCCGAGTTCCGCACGCCGCTTGCCAAGCATCAGCAGGGTGGACTCGATCACAATTACCGCGCCATCCACAAGGATGCCGAAGTCCAGCGCACCCAAACTCATGAGGTTGCCGCTGATGCCGAACTTGTTCATGCCGATAACAGCGAACAGGAACGACAGCGGAATGACCAATGCGGTGATGGCTGCCGCACGCAGGTTGCCCAGGAGCAGGAACAGCACAACTACGACCAGCAGGGCACCTTCGGTCAGGTTCTTGGCGACAGTCTTGACAGTGGAGTTAACCAGCACACTACGGTCCAGCACTGGCTCTGCGAAGATATCGGCGGGCAGAGATTCATTGACCTGTGCCAGGCGCTCAGCTGCAGCTTGAGCGACGGTGCGGCTGTTGCCGCCGGCGATCATCAGTGCCGTGCCCAGTACCGCCTCATGACCATTTCGGCTAGCTGCACCAAGCCGTGGGGCGCGCCCCATACCGACCTCGGCAACATCGGCCACCCGGATGACCACACCGTCCTTGGTGGCCACCGGCGACTGAGCCAAGTCGTCGGTCGTCAGGGCAAGGCCGTCTGCCCTAACGACCAGGCCTTCGCCCGCACGCTGGACGAAACCCGCGCCAGCCTGGACGTTGGAGCGTTCCAGTGCTTGGACCAGATCGGCCAGACCCAAGTTGTATGCCGCCAGTCGAGCGCTGTCGGGGTAGATGCCGTATTCCTTGACGTACCCACCCACCGTATCAACACCGGCCAGGCCGGGGCTGGAGCGCATCTGTGGTGCGATGATCCAGTCCTGGACAGTACGCAGGTACGTTGCGCGCTCCTGGGCGGTTCCAAGACGATCGCCCTCTGGTGTCAGGTAGACCTCACCCTCTTGCCAGCCAGCCTGGCCGGGCTTGGCCAGCTTCTTGGGGTCGAATGGCTTGAAGTCCACCGTCCACATGAGAACCTCGCCCAGCCCGGTTGTAACCGGGGAGAGCATGGGGGACACGCCCTCGGGCAGATCTCCGGCAGCCTCCCGCATCCGCTCTGCCACCTGCTGGCGGGCGAAATAGATGTCGGTCTGATCAGTGAAGATCGCGGTGACCTGAGAGAAGCCATTGCGTGATAGGGAGCGAGTGGTGTTCAGACCTGGGATGCCGGCCAAGGCCGTCTCCAGAGGATAGGTGACCTGGCGTTCAATCTGCTCCGGAGTAAGGGCAGGTGCGATGGTATTGATCTGAACCTGGCGGTTGGTGATATCTGGTACAGCATCGACTGGCAGCTTGCTCAGTTGGAACAAGCCAAAGCAGGCAATCGAAGCAGCCAGAAACACCACGAGCCAACGGAACTTGACCGCTGCTTCAATGATGATCTTGAACATGGTGTATGAGTTCCCTTAGTGGCCGTGCTCGGCTTCGCCCTTGGCCAGTTCGGCTTTGAGCAGGAAGGCATTGGCGCCTACGAGGCGCTCACTACCTGTCAGGCCGTTAAGGATTTCGATTCGATTACCTGCACGACGACCAGCGAGTACCGGCGTAGCCTGGAAACCACCCTGGACGGCAACGAAGACAACACTTCTGCCATCAACGCTTTGGACCGCATCCGCCGGCACACTCATACCTTCAGCGGCACTATCGGCGATGATGACGGCCGAAACGGGGGAGCCGGCCGGTGGCAACTTCTCCGAAATTGGTTTGGCGCGAATGGTCGCGGTGCCTCCCTGCTGCATCACATTCGCAGCGGCGGCAATCACCTCAGCTTCGAAGCTTCCGCCCGGGCCAGTCACTTCCAGCTTCATTCCGGGCACCGCGAGAGTGGCCAGTGCTGGCGGTGCAGTGAATACGAGTTCATTCATGTCCGGATTGGAAACCTCCGCAACAAGCGTTCCAGCTGAGACGACACCACCGGGCGTCACTTGGACGTTGCCAACCACGCCAGCGACAGGACTGGAGATTGTCACCCGGCCGGAACTGTCCGGAGATCCACTGGCCGCTACCTGTGCACGTGCAGCACTAGCGGCGGCATCAGCGGCCAAAGAGCGCGCGCGCGAGGCCTCCAGCTCCTGGCGAGCCACTACGCCCTGCTCGACAAGAGACTTGTCGCGGCCGTAGGCCAGGCGAATGGCTTCGGCCTCCGCCGCAGCGGCAGTGGCGGCGGCTTTGAAGGTCGCAGCTTCTCCACTGACAATGATCACCAGGGGCTGGTTGCTCTTGACGGCTGTACCCGGCGCAACAAGCACGCGCTCAACGCGGCCGGTGACCGTTGAGGCGATGGCAGCACGCCCCCCGATGGCCGGCTCGACGCGACCTGCAAGGCGGGTCGATGCGCCACCGCCGCGGCCGACAGCCACCACGCCGATGCCAGATGCCTTGATCTGGTCAGGCGTCAGCTTGACTACACCTTCCTCGGACTCCTCTTCGCCATGTTCGCCATCACCATCACCTTCACTGTGCGCCTCGGCGGAGCCCGGCTTTGCGTCAGCTGCGTGATCGTCGTGACCATCATCCTTTCCAGCCGGCTTTTCTGCCTCCGTACCGGTGGATTTGGCATCCTCCTGCGCCCCGCCACTGCATGAGGTCAGCGCGCCGGTCATCATCAAGGTAGCCAGCAGCGTCGCTCCGATGAGCGTCTTGTTTCCGTACTTGTTCATTTTGCCTCCACAAACGGTGCGCGCCCTTCAAGGCGGGCGAGGTCGATTTCTGCTGCCACCCGGCTAAGACGGGCATCCACAGCACTGCCACGCGCAGCGATCAGGGTTGATCGCGTGCTGCGCAGCTCCAATTGCGATATACGACCTGCCTCAAATCCGATGCGGGCCAGCCGATAGGCTTCATCTGCGGCCTGTACGCTTTCATCCGCTGCTCGTGCGCGGCTGTTGGATGCCTTGAGACTCGCTACCGCTCCCAAACGGGCCGCCTCACTGTCACGCCTCTGAGCCTCCAGAACCGCTTCGGCAGCACGTTGTTCCGCATAGGCCGCCTGGATCGCACCGCGGTTACGATCGAATAGGGGGATCGAAAGGCTGATGCCCACGTTGTAAGCTTGGTCGCCCGCTTGGCGGAAGCGCGTCTGAGCCACGGATGCACTCAGTTGTGGCAACGCACGCTTGCGCTCAACATCGATAAGGCGGCCGGAGGCGTCCGCTTCGGCTTGGGCGATACGAACGGCAAGCGGGGCGGCCTCATTGTCAATTGGGTGAGAGGGCACTCGGTCAAGCAGGCTTTCGCCGATGTCGGTCAGCGGGCTGTCCACTAAGGACACCCCGGCTAGGCGAGCAAGCGCCGCATCCCGGTAGGCCTCGGCCTCATCTAGGCTGGCCTTTGCATTGGCGACCTCGCTCCGTGCCTGCACACCGCGCAGGTTGGGCTCACGTCCCTCGCTGACCATCGCAGCTACCGCCTTGGCGTCCTGTTCAATCAAGGCCAATGCCTCGCTGGCCAACTCATATCGGCGCAGCGCAGCCTCTGCTTCGGCGTATGTCGCAGCCAGGCGACCCGCTGCGTCACTGCGCATCAGATCACCCCGCAAGCCTGCAGCCCCAGCCTCCGCACGCGCGGCGCGCACTCGGGCCCCTCGTTGACCCCAAATCTCCAGCGGCTGGGAGAGGGTGACAATGCTGTCAGCGTTTGAGAAACCTTTGTAGGGACCAGTGCCGTAGGCGTTCTCCGCTTCGATGGAGACCGTCGGATTGGGCAGTGCCCGAGCCTGTTGTACCCGCGCCTCGGCTGCCTCAGCCAGCGCGACGCCTTGGACCGTCGCAGGCATCTGGTTCAAGCGAGAAAGCAACGATTCGTAAGATGGTGCAGTTTGAGCAGCTACATGCCCGGTTGGCACCAACGCCAGCAGAACAGCGACAGCCAACCCGGTCGCTGAAAGCGACCGACCCGTCAAAATCGACATAAAAACTCCCGTAAATTATCTGAGCGAACTACCCGCAAATGCGGGGCAGAGCCAGATCAGATACGGGGGGGGCGCATGGGTCCGTCGAGTCGGAGGGCGTAGACGTCCCCGTGCTCGGTACTGTGCAGCGAAATCCGGCCATCGGCGAACAGATCGTCGTGACCGGCAGCTGGGAGGCTTGCCGTTGAATGGTGGCAATGCCCATGGCCACAGGCATCGGCACTGGACGAATCCTTGCTCTTGCTCGACTCGGAGTCTGAATCACTTTGCAAGGCGTGCACATCGCCCACGCTGACCGTCGCTTCTTGCGCGCACGCCAATGCCTCGGCCACAGGCACGACCACGAACGCCGCCAAAAGCAGCAGCATCAGGTATATACGAATAGCAGGCAGAGAGCGACGCATTGGGAAAGGTTAGCAACCTCTTTTGGACGGATACAATTACATAAAAACACTACGGTGGCTGTGCTTGAACGCACCCTAGCCCCGTTCAGGTCGGGACCCAGGGAATCAACCCACAAGGATAACGGCCCATGTGAGGGCGACATTGCAAAGAGCCACGAACACCGCAGCCGACCCCATGTCCTTCGCACGACCAGCCAGCTCATGGATTTCTGGGCCATACCGTTCGATCACTGCCTCGATAGCGGAGTTCAGCAGCTCGAATGCCAAAACGAACAGTACGCTCCCCATGAGAAGCACTCGCTCTACCCCTGAGTTGCCGAAAAAGATAGCTGTAGGTAATGCCACCGCGGCCATAACAACTTCCAACCGAAACGACGATTCATGCAGCCAAGCTGATCTCAGCCCCTGGAGAGACCAGCGAAGCGCCTCAAAGACGCGCGCAATGCTCCGCGGACGATGACCGTACATATCTGCCACTTCGATGTTTCCTTCTTTTGGGCCCAAGAGACGCTCACGGGTCTTCCAACAGCGATACTCGCCGTGGTCGGCTATAGGCTGTGACCGGCGTTGCTGGTACAGCCTGAGAACAGATTTAGGCTCTCGTCTAGCACCGTCGTCCTAACCTGCATCAGGCCAAGCACAGAATGGAAGAGGTTGTCGTGGCTGGACGGCTGCTTTGATCGGTCCCGGACACATTGAAGGTCCAGGTTGTTGCTGCTCTTCATACCATCAGACATCCACATCACCATCGGCACCTTGATCTGAGTATCAGGGGCGATAGCGTAGGGGAGCCCGTGAAGATAGACGTTCGCCTCCCCTAATGACTCGCCGTGGTCGGAGACATAGATCAGCCCGGTATCGTGACTCTTGTCCTGTTCAAGCATGCGAATTGTCTTTGCAAGGAAGTCATCTGTCGCAAGGACCGCGTTGTCATACGCATTGACGATTTCACCGCGTGTGCACTTGCCCAAGTCTGCGTTTCGGCAGTCGGGAGTAAATTTCGTCAGATCTTCCGGGTATCGCTTGAAGTAGCTGGGTCCGTGGTTCCCCAGCTGATGTAGAACGACAACGACATCACCAGGGTTGTCCTCGATCGAGTCATGCAGACCTTGCAGCATAATCTCGTCACGGCATGCTTGGTCGTCGCACAGAACATCCTTGACCGGCACGCGATAGGATTCAAATGCCAGATCAGAGCAGACGCCCTTGCATCCAGTCTGGTTGTCACGCCATAGGGTCCTGACCCCGGCACGCTCCAAAACATGCAGAAGCGACTCCGAACCTTTGATCTTGTCTCGATCGTAGTCTCGCCTCCCGTACGCAGAGAACATACAGGGCACCGACACTTCGGTGTTTGACCCGCAGGCGGTCACGTCTGAGAAATTGACGACGTCCAACGCTGCCAACTGTGGCGTTGTCTGTCTGCCGTATCCATTCAAACCCCAGTTCTGCGCACGAACCGTCTCACCTACAACGATGACCAAGAAGTGGGGCTTCGCGCCTGGCGGATGAGGCGTCATCATGGCATCGGGGCCAACCACTTGGATCGGACCGCGCTCCGCACGGGTGTCTTCTCGCACAACCTTCGCAATGGAAGCGATGTAGTTTCCAGGGTTTGCAAGGTATCTGACTTGCTTGTGATTGCGTATGAGTGATGAGAGGTCGTCGAATGACGCAATTGCCGCGCCAACGATTACAACAACCGCCATGCCAAGTAGAAGCACTCTTGCAAGTATCGCCCGCGTCACATTGGAAGAACGTTGGAGCCTTACCATGCATACCGCGATAGCTGGCACGACGCCTTTAATTAGTACCGCAAGAAAGAAGCCCCAGGTCAGCAACTCTCCGGCTTCAGCGCCGTCGGTCTTCAGCACATTTCGTACCATGCTGGCGTCGAAGTAGACGCTGTAATTGTCTGAATAGTAGGCAGCAGTAGCGGACACGACGAGAAGCAATGCAAGAACCGGCTTCACCGTCCATCGAACGCATAGCAATCCGAGAATGAGCACATTCAAGGCAGTGAGGATCGCTCCCGTAGAGATAACAAGTAGCGCACGAGCTGCTCCGTCCGCACCACTCTTCGCAATTACTTCTGCGAAGAACGCGCTGTTGAGAAAGAACGTGAAGTACATCGCCACGATGATAATCAACGTGTTGACGCCCAGCTGCGGGCCGCAGATGGGCTTGCCAAGACGGCCCAGTGGATCTGAGCCTAGGCCCCCGCGCGAACTGCCTCGGTTGAATTCTGTTTTCACGTAATGCATTGGTGATTCCTTTTTATTGACCACCGCGCGCGCCCCTAGCGCACACGGCCGCCATTGCGCGTTCCTAGATGGAAAGCCATCCACACATATGCAACGCCTGACACCAGCGAAGGGGCCAGGACCGCGGTCCGCAGGTTTTGGGTCAGTGACAGCAGTGCAGCCGAGATCCACATGAAGAGACGCTTGTCTGGGTGCAGCTCCGCTCCCCGACGCGGGAACAGCGAGCTTCCGGTTGCCACCATTTGGGTGGCAACCAAGGCAAATCTCGGTTCGTCGACAGGCCCAAAATCGCGCACACCAAGAGATGCGCCGATGGCAAGCACGGAGGTTGCCATCAGTAGTGCCGCTCGATCGCGTGCAGTTCGGAGATTGGTAGATGTTGAGAAGGGCATTCAGGTCGCCTTCTTCAAGGCGGCGCAGTACTGGCCGGCGACTGCACGTGCAGCCACGCGTCGGCCGAGCGCACGGAGCGCCCAGCAACAAGATGTGTTCATGGAAAGACCTACACAAAGGTGATCGCAGAAGGACTGACAGGCGCGTTGCGCCTGTTATGCGATCAAAGCCTGGGAGGTCTAATCAGCGTGTCCGGGATGTGGGACGTCATGGGCTGTTCGTAGAACGTGTGCCCGCCTTCATTTCTTGCGGCTTCGGCACTGGTGAAACCGTTGGACGCCACAAAAGTGCTGCTGTGGTGGCAGTGACCGTGACCACAAGCGGCATGCGCCTTATCGGGGTGGCCATCGCCTGGCCCTGCCACTTCCTGGTGTGACTGCTCCTCAGAGAAGCAGACCGAAGCATCAACGACAGGCACGATGATCATCACTGCGAGCAGCAGTGCCAGAGCGTAGCGCTTGGCATGGATGACAATGGAAGGCACGTGTGGCTAGGACTGATACATTTGAGGCCGGAAAGATACCTTGGGTCCCGCTCATCAGCAAGCTGACGCTTATTCATCAATCTCGCGGGCTCGAGTGGCCTCTGCGAGTCAGGTGGCCAGGCAAAAGCTGGCGCGGGAAATTGACGGAATCCGGCATCCGAAGAACAGAAAGTTAACGTTTTGCCTGAGCTTCCGCACGGTCACGCAGATTGAGCTGCGACGGATTAGGTCGGGGGCCAGCTGCGCCACGTGACAGTGCCGGGTTCAAGCGCAGCCGCCAGAGTCCGAGCTCAGTCGGCCAAGCCTGGTCATGCAGCCGTCTTGCGCGCGTCGGCACCTGCCCGGCGGGCATCACCTAAAATCTCGAAGGCTTCCTTGATCACATACAGGCCGATCAGGGCGCCGATCACGAAATCCGGGTACGGGCTGGCCAGCCACCACACCAACAGACCGGCCAGGATCACCCCAACATTGGCGACCACATCGGCCCGCGTGAACAGCCACGTCGCTCGCAGATGCACTTCGCCGGACTTTAGCGGTGCCAGCATGCGCAGCACCGCCATATTGACCGCCAGCGACAGCAGGGCGGTGCCAATCATCCAGCCGCTGACCGGCTCGGCGCCGTACATCACCCGGCGGCCCACCTCAACCAACACGCCCACACCCAGCACAAGCAGCACGCTGCCGCTGACCCAAGCGGCATTGGCCTTGAAGCGCGCCGTGCGCCCGATAGCGACCAGGCCAATGGCATAGGCGGTGGCATCGGACAGCATGTCCAGAGCGTCGGCCAGCAGGCCAGTGGAATGGGCAATCCAGCCGGCGATGCCGCCGATCACGGCCATCGCCGCGTTCAACGCTAGGGCGATCCAGAGGACGCGCCGCTCCTGCGCATTCTTGGCCTCGTGGTGGCAGCCGCAATCACTCATCGGAACATCTCCAGTCGCAGGGAAGCCGGGCCCGGGCGGGTCGCTGGCATGACACAGCAGGTGAGTGTAAAGTCCGTAGCTACTACGGAGTCAAGCGTACTACGAATGAAAATCAGTGAGGCTGCCGACGCCAGTGGATGCCACCTGGAGACGATCCGCTATTACGAGCGGATCGGCCTGTTGCCGCGCCCGGGGCGCTCGGGCAATGGCTACCGGGTCTATGGCCCGGCCGACATCGAGCGGCTGCGCTTCATTGCGCGCGGCCGGGACCTAGGCTTCAGCCTGGAGGAGGTCCGCAGCCTGCTGCAGCTGGCCGGCGATGAGGAGCCTTCGTGCGGGGACGTGGACCGGCTGGCACGCAGCCATCTGACCGACGTGCGGGCGCGCATGGCCGACCTGGAGCGCATGGCCACCGAGTTGGAACGGGTGATTGCCAGTTGCCACGGTGGGCAGCGGGCTGAATGCACCATCCTGTCGACCCTGCGGCAGCCGGTCGCTGTGGAGGCCACGCGTCAGTGACCGAACTGGACCGCTACCTCGATGCAGCCACGCGCCAGAACACGGTGCGCAGCTATGCGTCGGCGCTGCGGCACTTCGAGGTTGAATGGCAAGGCCACCTCCCAGCGACACCGGACAGCGTGGCGCGGTACCTGGCCGCGTATGCGCAGACCCTAGCCGCCAGCACGCTTCGCCACCGGCTGGCCGCCATTGCCTCTTGGCACCGCGACCACGGCTTTGTCGACCCGACCCGGTCGCCGCTGGTGCGCAAGGTGCTCAAAGGCATCCAGACCCTGCACCCGGGCCAGGTCAAGCAAGCCGCGCCGCTGCAGATTCGGCGGCTGGTCGAGCTCGATGACTGGTTGGCTGCCGCGATCGCGGCGGCGCATGCCCGGGGCGACGGAGCGGCGGCGCTGCGCCATCAACGCGACCGAGCGTTGGTGCTGCTCGGATTCTGGCGGGGCTTCCGTGGCGATGAACTGCTGCGTCTGGACGTGGCCCATCTCACGCTGGTGCCGGGACAGGGGATGACCTGTTTCCTGCCGCGCAGCAAGGGCGACCGCCAGGCCGCCGGCGTCACCTACAAGGTACCGGCGTTGTCGCGGTTGTGCCCGGTGGAGGCGACCCAGGTGTGGCTGCAGGCGGCCGACCTGCACGAAGGGCCGGTGTTTCGGGCGGTTAACCAATGGGGCCAGGTGAGCGCCGAGGGCCTGCATCCCAACAGCTTGGTGCGCCTGCTACGCGAGTTGCTGACCAGTGCCGGCTTTGCCGATGCGGGGCTCCACAGCAGCCATTCGTTGCGCCGCGGCTTTGCCAGCTGGGCCAACGACCAAGGCTGGGACATGAAGGCGCTGATGGAGTACGTGGGCTGGCGCGATGTGCAGTCGGCCATGCGCTATCTGGACGGGCGTGACCCCTTTGCCCGTGACCGCATTGAAGCAAGCCTGCCCAGTCCAACCGCGCCGGTACCGGCGATGGCACTGCCGGCGCCCGAGGGCAAACCGGCCTTGCAGCTGCGCCTGCGCATGGTGCTGACCCCGTTTGCCCGCACGGGCCGCGGCGCGGCCAACCACGTTGCTCAAAGTCATCCGGCGTGGTGATGGTGCCGCGCAGAAACTTCTGCAGCTGGTCACGCTTCATCTCGGTGGCTGTGCCGAAGGTGCGCAAAAATTGGCGCGTCATCGGCTCGGCGTTGACCGGCGGCGCTTCCTTGCCCTTGTCGGCGTCTTCGTCGATGAGCTGGTTGATACCCACCAGCGCATCGCGCACGGAGATGGTGCGGCCTTCATCCACATACACCTTGCCGTAGTGGCGCGAAAAGTATTCCAGCGCCTTGCCGCGCCGGATCACCTGGATGTCGGCGGCGGGCAGACCTTCCTTGGCGTGGTTCTCCAGCATGGCCTGCAACTGGCGCACATCGGCCATCACTTCCCGACGCATCCGGCCCCAGCTCACCGGCTTGGGTTCCTCGGTGCGCTTGCGGCAGACGTGGATGATGTCGTATTCGATTTTTTGTGCACCGAACTCAGCGTTATCGCCCTTGGTTTCATCGGAGCGAATTGGGTAGGTCGCTTCGAGGTAGTAGCCTGCGTCGAACAACGACTCAAGCACCGCTACCCACGGTTCGTCCTCGCTGTGGTGGAAGGTGAAAGCCAGGATGCCACTCGGCTTCAAAAGGCGATGCGCCTCGCGCCAGCACTGCGTTAGCAGCCTTTGATAGAAGCCATTGGAGTCTTCTGGCTCGCGAAAGCTATTGGCAACGGCCTCCAACGACTTAGGCGTGTATTCCGCACTAAAAATCTCCGGGTACTTACTCTTAAGCGCCAGTCGCAGCCAGACATAGAAAAAGTCAGCCAGTTCGGAATACTGCAAAAGGTCGCCGAATGGCGGATCAGTGATGACTAAATCTAGGCTGCCAGTTTCAAGCTGGATCAAATCGGTGGAAGAGCCCTGATGCACTGCCACATCCAACACCGGGTCGCCCGGTTGGACCTTTTCACTTTTTCCACTCAGTTTTTCGGCTAGAACAAGATCACGACGACTCAGACTTTCGATACTGACAACTTCCCAAGGGTGGATAGCCCATTCTCGACCTTCGAGAATGCCCTCTGTGCTGGATGCCCAATTACCACGACCCAAGGCAGGAAATACGCAGTTTTCAACTACCGTTAATTTCGGATGATAGTTGCTGTTCGAGAACATCGGCTCTGGGGTGTCTCGCTGTGGATTCCAAAAACTAAACAAACATTGATTACGCAAATATTGCTGGAAAGCCCCCAACACATACTCGCGCACCGACCAGTCATAGTTCCCAACATTGACAATTGCCTTCAACAGCTGTGCGTGCACCAAAAGCTGGCGGGGGTTGAACATGTCTGCCCACTGCTTGTATCCGTGCCCGTTGGCGATCAAATCTTTGACCATGGCACGCAGGCTTGGTGGTATATCGGATTGTGGCCAATAGGCCTTTAGATCGTCATTCTTGCGCGCTTCCCATTCAGAAAGGCTCGCATCGTATTGCTTCGCATGCCCTACATCGAAGGCTGCGAAGAAACGACCGCTGTAAGGCTTGCCCGCTTCATCACGCAGGGGAGCGTATGGGCGTGGAGATGTCCGAGGCGGACGGTGAGCGAATCATCCGCCTGGTGGCCGCCCACGTCGGCGCGGAAGTCCATCGCGGCCAGCCGCTACTGTCCGCCGAGCTGCCCGAAACGGGCGAACGCTTCGAGGGCATACTGCCACCGGCCGCGCCGGGGCCGGCCTTCGCGCTGCGCAAGCGCGCCATCGGCGTGATCCCGCTGGAGCGGTACGTCATCGACGGGATGATGACCAGCGCACAGGCGGGCTTTCTCTTTCGCGCCGTGCGCGAGCGGCAGAACGTGCTGATCGCCGGCGCCACCAGCAGCGGCAAGACCACGCTCGCCAATGCTTTGCTCGCCGAGGTCGCCGCCACCGGCGACCGTGTGCTGGTGCTCGAAGACACGGTGGAGCTGCAATGCGCGGCGCGCGACCAAGTTCCGCTACGCACGCGGCATGGCGTCGTGTCGATGACCGAGCTGGTGCGTTCGTCAATGCGCCTGCGCCCGGATCGTGTCGTCGTTGGCGAGGTGCGTGGCCCCGAGGCGCTGGATCTCATCAAGGTGTGGGGCACGGGCCACCCCGGTGGTATCGCCACGATCCACGCGGGCTCCGCGCTCGGGGCACTGCTGCGCCTGGAGCAACTGATCCTCGAAGTGGCGGTGAACCCGCCCCGTGCGTTGATCGCCGAGGCGGTCAACGTGGTGATCCATATCGCCGGACGCGGGCGCAAGCGCCGCATCGAGAGCATCGCCCGTGTCGTCGGCTTTGACGGTATGGGCTACCGGCTGGTGGATTGGGGGGCGGACGCGCTGAAAACGCCGCTTTCCGAGCTGTCGCCACTTTCCGATGCCGCACCCGCTGCGGCGACCTCCCCATCCCCTGACTCACTTGGAGAACTGCCATGACGCAGATGATCGTTCCTGCTTTCCGTTTTTTTCCGAATCCGGCTTTGCGCCTTGCGCGACTGCGCAGCCTTGCTCGCCCTGCGGGGCAAGGGCTGCTGCTGGCCGCGCTGCTGCTGCTCCTGGCTGGAACCGCACAGGCCGCCGGTTCCTCGATGCCGTGGGAAGGCCCCTTGCAGTCGATCCTGGAGTCGATTCAAGGGCCGGTGGCGCGCATCGTTGCGGTCATCATCATCATCGCCACCGGCCTCGCGCTTGCCTTCGGTGACACGTCGGGCGGCTTCCGCAAGCTGATCCAGATCGTGTTCGGCCTGTCCATCGCGTTCGCGGCTTCGAGCTTCTTCCTGAGTTTCTTCAGCTTCTCTGGCGGGGCTGTCGTATGAGCGCCCCAGACACCTTCGCAGACGGCTTCGAGGTGCCGCTGCATCGCTCGCTGACCGAGCCGCTTCTGCTGGGCGGCGCGCCGCGCACCGTGGCGATCGCCAACGGCACGCTGGCCGCTGCTGTCGGGCTGGGCCTGCAACTGTGGATTCCCGGCGTGGTGCTCTGGATCGTTGGCCATTCGCTGGCGGTGTGGGGCGCGCGCGTCGATCCGCAGTTCATAGCCGTGTTCGCGCGGCACATCAAGCACCGATCGCTGCTGGACGTGTGAGGTGATGCCATGCTGAACCTCGTCGAATACCGCCAGCGGCCCGCGCTGCTCGCCGACTGGCTTCCGTGGGCCGGACTGGTCGCGCCGGGCGTCGTGCTGAACAAGGATGGCTCATTCCAGCGCACGGCATGCTTTCGCGGGCCTGATCTGGACAGCGCGACACAAGGCGAGCTGGTCGCCACGTCGGCGCGGTTGAACAACGCGCTGCGCCGCATGGGATCGGGCTGGGCACTTTTCATCGAAGCCGAGCGCCGTCCCGCCGCCGATTACCCGCGCTCGGAGTTCCCCGAGCCGCTTTCGTGGATGGTGGAGGAAGAGCGCCGGGCCGCCTTTGAGGAATCGGGCCACCACTTCGAGAGCGGTTACCACCTGACGCTGGTGTATCTGCCGCCGGAGGAGTCGCGCGCCCGCGCAGCCAAGATGCTCTACGAGAACACGCCGACGAATGGCGTGGACTGGCGCGAGCGGCTGCAAGCCTTCAGCGCGGAGACGGATCGCGTCTTCGACCTGCTCGATGGCGTGATGCCGGAAATCACCTGGCTCGATGACAGCCAGACGCTGACCTACCTCCATTCGACCGTCTCGACGCGGCGCTATTCGCTGGCGGTACCGATGGTGCGCTGTATCAGGTCTATGCGGCCGTGGGTCGCGTGACCGTAATCGCGCTCCAGCCGGGTGAGGAGCTGGTGACGGTCGCCGCCGGCGATACCGTGCGTTGGATCGTGGGCGACACATCGAGCGGCAGCGGTGATGCGTTGCGCGTGAACGTAATGGTCAAGCCGATTCGCTCGGGGTTGAAGACCAATCTGGTCATCACGACCAGCCGACGCACCTACCTGATCGAGTTGACCTCGACCGAGAAGACGTGGATGGCGTCGGTGTCCTGGGAGTACCCGAAGGACAAGATGCTGGCCTTGCAGCGCCAGGCGCAGGCGGCCAGTGCCGCCGCGCCGGTCGATAGCGGGCTGTCGCTGGAGAAGATCCGTTTCCGCTACACCGTCTCGGGTAGCAATCCGCCGTGGAAGCCACTGCGCGCTTTCGATGACGGCGAGAAGGTCTATATCCAGTTCCCGCCTGATATCGCGCAAGGCGAGCTGCCGCCGCTGTTCGTCATTGGGCCACAAGGTGATGGGCAACTGGTGAACTACCGCTTCCGCTCGCCGTACTACATCGTGGATCGGCTGTTCGGCGCGGCCGAACTGCGCCTGGGTGGTGACAAGGGCGACGTGGTACGGATCGAGCGCACGGACGGCGTTGCGCGGAGGAATTGACCATGAGCCAAGACGACACTACCGACCTCGCCACGCCGCAGGCGGGCAAGGTTGCGCCCGAGGCGGTGCCGCTGCGCGCCCAGCCACGCCCCGTCATGCGCCTGAACCGGCGCGTGCTGGCCGTCCTCGTTGGCGGCCTGTCGGTCGCCGTGCTCGGGGCCACGATCTGGTCATTGCAACCGCAGCGGCGCGGGGCCAATGAACAGACCGAGCTTTACAACGTCGATCGTGTGTCGAAGTCCGAAGGGTTGGATGGCCTGCCTTCGGACTACTCGAAGCTACCGCCAAAAGTGCCGGAATTAGGGCCGCCGTTACCAGGCGACCTTGGCCCTGCCATCGTCGCTTCGCAGCAGCCGGTGACGCCGGCCTATGCGCCGCCAGGCCATGATCCCGAGGATGCCTTGCGCAAGGAGGCGGACGCGGCGGCGGCCTCGTCGGTGTTCTTCCGCTCGGGCGGCCAAGGTCAGACCGCCGCCACGGTCGCGCAGGCAGCGCCGGGTGCTGCAAGCACGCTCGCGGCCTTCGATCCTCTCGCTGCCGGGCCTGCCTCGACGGCGGCCCAGCCCGCCGACCCGACCGCCGTGCAGAACCGGCAAGACCAGAAAGAGGCGTTCCTGAAAGCCGGTTCTACGGAAACCCGCAATTCCGGCAATCTGGCGCTGCCGGCGTCGCCCTATCAGGTGATGGCTGGAACCGTGATCGCGGGCGCGCTGGTGACAGGCATCAAGTCGGACTTGCCGGGCGACGTGATCGCCACGGTGACAGAGCCGGTCTTTGACACAGCCACGGGCAAGTTCCTGCTGATTCCGCAGGGGGCGCGCATCCTTGGGCGCTACAACAGCCAGGTCAGCTACGGGCAGAGCCGCGTGCAAGTAGTGTGGAACCGGATCATCTTGCCCGACACGTCTTCGCTGACGCTCGACAACCTAGTGGGCACCGATCCGGCCGGCTACGCCGGCCTGGAGGATGACGTGAACTGGCACTGGAATCGCATCGTCGCGGGCGCGGTGCTGACGACGCTGCTGGGTGTGGGCGCCGAGCTGGCCGCGCCGGAGAACCGGCAGGACGGCAACCGCATCGTCATCGCGGGGCGCGACAGCGCCCAGGACAGCATCAATCAAGTTGGGCAGGAAATCACCCGGCGCAACATGAATATCCAGCCGACGCTGACCGCCCGGCCGGGCTTGCCGGTGCGCATCATCGTCAACCGCGATTTGGTGTTCCGACCTTATCAGCCGATGTTCTTCCAACGGGGGGCGATGCAATGAGCACAACCAAGAAGCTGCGGCTCGGGCCGCTGCCCAAGACCGAGAGCATCAAGCTGACCTTCGCCTGCCCGGCTAGCCTGAAAGCCGACCTCGACCGCTACGCCTCGCTGCACGCGCAGGCGTATGGCGAGACGGTCGATGCCATGACGCTGATCCCGCACATGCTGGAGGCGTTTATCGCTGGGGATCGAGGATTCCGGCGGGGCAGGGGAGATGACACCCGACCTTCTTCCCGCACGGCTATGCCGAAAGGGTGATTATTTGGATAAGATTACATTGTCGTATCCAGTCTACGATTGGTTCCTCCATATCAAATTGACGATCGATTGGAAAAGATGTATATATCGTAGCATGGCTACGACTAATTCAAGCAAGCTAAATGTGCTCTACACCCGGTTGGCGCCGGGAACGCCGCTGACCTCGGAGGATTTGGCGACGCTGGGCATCTCTGCCGACTTGGCTGTTCACTACGTCCGGGCAGGGTGGCTTACGCGCTTGGCGCGTGGGGTGTTCTGCCGTCCGAACGATCCCCCGGCGCTCCATCCCAGTCTGCTGCTGTTGCAGCGCCAATTCGAGGGGCTGCACGTCGGCGGCAAGTCGGCGCTGGACTGGTATGGCGTGCGCCAGTACGTGTCGCAGCAGCCGGTGCTGCATCTGTATGGTTGGAAGGCCGCACGTCTGCCGGAATGGTTCACCGAACGCTTCCCGGCCGAATACCACCGCAAACGGCTGTTCGACGAGCAGCCGGCCGCCTTGCTGCACGTCGGCCAGTTCGAGCAGCGCAGCGGGGCACCGCAGGTGTCGGCACCGGAGCGCGCCTTGCTGGAACTGTTGAGTGAGGTCGGCGTGCGCCAGCCTTTGCAGGAAGCCCGTGAACTGGTGGAGAGCGCCTATAGCCTGCGCGCGGATGTGCTGCGCGAGCTGTTGCAACGCTGCACGAACGTCAAGACCGTGCGGCTGTGCCTGCAACTCGGCCGCGAGGCGTCGCTGCCTTGGGCGGCCAAGCTCGACCCGGCCACACTGCCGACCGGCAGCGACCGGCCCTGGGTGTCCCGCTCGGCCGATGGCCTGCTGGTGCTCAAGCCATGAACCAGACCTATCTCGATACCGCGCGGCTACTGACGCAGGTGGCGCCATTGGTGTTCGCGGACGACACCTTTGCATTGAAGGGCGGTACGGCGATCAATCTGTTCGTGCGTGAGATGCCGCGCTTGTCGGTGGATTTGGATTTGGTCTTTCCCGACCACACCTTGCCGCGCGACGAGGCACTGGCGCGCATCAACGAGGCGATCCGGCGAGCTGCCGAGCGGTTGAAGAAGCGGGGATTCCAGACACACGCGCCAGCGGCGGCGGCAGGGGAGACCAAGCTGCTGGTGCGTCGCGGCTCGACTCAGGTCAAGGTCGAAGTCAACTTCGTCATGCGCGGCACGGTGCATCAGGTGCACCGCGCTTCGCTGACGCCGATGGCCCGTGACGTGTTGATGGCTGATCTGGAGATTCCGGTGGTGTCGCTGGAAGATGTGTACGGCGGCAAGCTGGTGGCGGCGCTCGATCGGCAGCACCCGCGTGACCTGTTCGACGTGATGCAGCTCTTTGCGCACGAGGGCATCACGCCCGGTATCCGGCGCGCCTTCGTGGTCTATCTGGCCAGCAGCAATCGGCCGATCCATGAAGTGTTGTTCACGCCGCTGCGGGACATCCGGCACGACTACGAGCACAACTTCCAGGGCATGACGACCGAGCCGGTGTCGCTCGATGCGCTGCTCGCCGTGCGCGAGCGCATGGTGCGCGAAATCCAGCAGGGTTTGGATAGCGATGAGCGGCGCTTTCTGATGTCGCTGGCCGCTGGCACGCCGGAGTGGTCATTGCTGGACATCGCACACCTCGAACAACTGCCGGGCATCCGCTGGAAGCTGCACAACCTGGCGCAGTTGCAGAAGACCGATGCGAAGAAGTTTGCCGAGCAGGCCGACTTGCTCGCCACGCGACTTGCTGCGGTATCCTAAGCGCTGATTGATGATGAGCCGATGCCGCGTAAACCCGCACCAGCAAAGGACCTGTTTTTCTGACGGTAAAAGCGACGGTAACGGCCTATGTCGATCAAAGCAAATCCCTTTAACCACGCGGACTTGCGTGAGCTGTTGATGATCGAGTGGGAGTGAGTTGAAAGAACGAGGGCGCCGAGAGGCGCCCTTGTTGTTTGAGGGGTTTGCTTATGGGGCCCCGTTGCGAGTCATCTGGCGCGTCGTGCTGGACTGGCACCATGTCCAGAATCCGTGGCCCCCAAGAGGGGCAGGCATTGAGGGGGTTGTAGACAGGTCAGCTGTCTGGCGGGGATGATTCAGGGCGAGCCTTCTCTTTGAGTCCCCTGACCATTCATTGTTGGTTGCCCATGTACGGTTGGAAGCGAGCGTCGAAGGGCTCCCGATCAGGATGAATCATTGATGGCGTGGGAGGCTAGAGCCCGCGCTGAGCATGCAAGCCCAACTAGTCGCCCAGCCGGTGTGACTTGGCTTTAAATCTCGGAGGAGATGATGGTGGCAGTCGAATGGGGATCTATCGCTGATTGGGTATCAGGCATCGGCTCGTTGGCGGCAGCAGTAGTTGCCTTGCACGTAGCTCATTCTTCCCAGAAGATAAAGCTTCGCGGCTACGCTGGACATCGCTTGATCATCGGTCCAGGCCAGCCGCGGGTAGAAGTCTTTTCAGTTTCAGTCACTAATATTTCGCAGCGTCCAACAGTGGTAACTAATATTGGATTTACCTTTGGAGCTTGGCGTTGGAAGAGGCACGGCATCATTGCGCTTGTGCAAGATCAGTTCGGTCACGGCATTCCGAAGCCATTGGCTGATGGAGAGACTGGGAGTTGGAGCGTCCCGCTCGGGCCAGACAATCGCTGGTTGAGAGATTTGGCATCCAAATTCCAAATTACGCGGTGGGCGGTATTCACATGGCGTGTGCATGTCTACACGTCCAATGGCGGGACAACGACGCTCCGCCCTGATAAGGAAACGCGGAAGATGTTGCTGGCTCTTGCGGGTGCTCCGCAGGCTAGATAGCTTTTTTGTGGGGGCTGACCTGCTTGCAGTGATCGCTGAGCTTGCGGCTGTGACGGTCTACACTGCTGGCCGGTTAGCTTGACTTGGTCGGCCCAAAAACGAGAGGTATCAAGGGGAAAACCCGCTATGCGGTGATTTGTAGGTGAGTCGTGTAACCGGGTCAACAGGTCCGTCTATTAGGTGGATAGAGCGTATGAGAGATGCCCTTCGTGTTCTGACCGAGGACGACTACTGGCTATATGGACCGAATGTCCATGAGTTCGATGAAGTTATAGGGCTCATTCAGAAATACTCGGACTATGCTGATGCCTGTGTAGAGCAAATGATCTCAGGCGCTGATGTCCCTCCTGAGTTCGCCGATGCGCACGTAGAGGTGTCATCTGATCTTCGCTACTACAACCATCTCGAGAAAGATCTTCTCTGGTCGTTCGCGTTGTGGCGGCTGCAGGGGATGTTCGAGGCAGTCTTGGTTGTGCGCTACCTTTCCAAAAAGCCGGGAAAGCGGCTCTTCGGATTGAAGGCCAAGCTGGAGGCCATGGCAGCTGAAGAATATCGGACTCCCGAAGCCGATGTTGCCGAGCTGCTGGCGTGGGCGAACCTTCGGAACCTTTTGTCGCATTCGCCCCCGGAGCACTTTCATCCTGTGGCGGTCGATCGCCAGGATGTGGAGGAATACGTGTCACTCTTAAAGCGAGTCTGCGCAGATTGGGGGGCTCAGCGAGTGGAGATGCACAATGTGCTATAACTAATATGTCGTTCGGCGTGTGTGCGAGTTGGTATTATTCGCCGTGCGCAATGGCTCTGCGTTCCAGTCAAATCCAACATTAGGTGGTTTGCTAGGGGTGTGGTAATGAGTCAGAAAATCGAGGACGTTCTTCGGGTTCTCGCAGGAATCCGCGGTGGCTACCAGCCCGATAAGCCAGGCGCAATTCGAAGGGTGAGGATTCAGGTGGTGCATCAAATCGCTAAACAACGAGGAGTTGAGTGTCAGACCATTTCAGACGCTTATATCCGTCGGTTGGCTCCGGACATTGAGCGCACGCCGGCATTTGACCGGCTTGTAGAGGAGTGGCTGGCATCAGGGTCAAAAATGCTGCAGCAGATTCTTCAGAATCATGCTTCAGATCGAAGCGACCTGGTGCGCATAAGTGAGTTCTTCTCGACCACCGCGTAGTAATCCATTCGAGTCTGGCCCGCTTGGCAGTGGGGTCGAATTCAGAGTCGGCTTTCACGCCCCATCTTCTGGTGATCATGGACAACTATCAGCATCCTAAGCCCGGGAAGACATACATAAGTCCAGCGCTTCCGGCTTTTGGGGACAAGACTCGTCGAGTCCGCATAGCGTCGAAAGTTCTGGCATCTAAGGATGGATACGAGTACGTCAAAGAGCGGGATGAAGTTGTCGTGCGGCAGAAGCCCGATGCGGCCACCTACATCAGGGCGAAATTTCTCGAAGACACTAAGGGTGTCTTCGTTCTCACTATTCAGAAGTTCTCTGCGGACACTGGCATGCCCTATGGTGCTGGCTTCTCATTCGTGGGCGAGGAGATCGGGCGCTTTTGTGAATTTCTCGCCAATATTCATGCTGTTAGCTTGGAAAATGGAAGCTCGGTTAACATCTCAGATGCTGAGTTGCGCAAAATCGCACTTACGTCACGTCAAGCGAAAGAGCTGGTGGTGGATAACGAGGAGCTCATCGCGGAAGTTCTGCGGCACTCCGTTACAAAGAGAGACTTAGTGGCGCTTGGATACCGTAAGAGACAACTTGAGGTCTTTGGCAAACTTCTAGAGAGCGAAAGCTACTTCAATGACCTAAAGAAAAGAAAGAAATGCAAGGATGAGGCGCTGTGGCAGCAGTTTTTCGAGGCCAACCAGTGGATATTTGGATATGGGCTCAGTTACATTTATTCGTCGGGGCTTGATGACAAAAATCTTGAGCAAGTGGTTCGAGGTTACCAGATCGATCAGCCTGGGAAGCGTGTAGATGCGCTTCTAAAGACACGGGCGCTAGCCTCAACCCTGTGCTTCGTGGAAATCAAGACCCATAGGACACCTCTACTTGCCTCCTCGGATTATCGCAGGGGCTGCTGGGCACCATCAGAGCATCTATCTGGCGCAGTGGCGCAGGTGCAAGGCACCGTGTCATACGCGGGGGAAACTATTTTTGGAAGACTCTGCCTCGCGGACAAGAAGGGCTTTCCCACGGCAGAAGAGGCTTTTAATTTCTCACCGAGATCCTTTGTTGTTGTTGGCACGCTTGGGCAGTTTTCCGGAGAGCACGGTGTGAATGAGGGGCAGCTAAGGTCCTTCGAGCTTTATCGTCGCAACCTGCATCAGCCAGAGGTGATTACTTTTGATGAGCTCTATGAGCGCGCCCGCCACATTGTAGGTACCAGTGAAAGCTAGCAGTTCGTCTAAGTTGACGCCGCTTTGAGACTCGGCCTTACTCAGTCGTTACACGCGGCTACCCCTGATCATAGGGCGCCAGATCCAACGCGAGCTTTCATGTGAATTCGGTCTGAGGCCTTGTATTTAGATTGTTTAGGGGAGTGGCTGTTCGTAGGCCTGTTTGCCGGACTTGCCCCCTCTGAATTTGAATTGTAAAGCGGAGGGCGTGCGATGCTTTGTGGATGAGTCTTGTAACCGGATTGGTGAGTTCGTCTATTGGTTATTTCGCGCGCACAGGGGAATATCGTGGCATATGAGTTGAAAGACAGGCTGGTGGTTGGTGTCGCATCGAGTGCCATGTTTGATTTGACCGAATCAGACCGAATTTTCAGGACTCAGGGCGAGGAAAATTATCGGCAGTACCAGGAAGCTCATAAGAATGATCCGTTGAGTGAGGGGGTTGCTTTTTCATTCATCAAACGTCTGCTGTCACTGAATGATCTGAGTCCCGCGGGGGCCATTGATAGAGGTCGTTCTGCTGTCTCGTAATGATCCGGATACAGGACTTCGCGTGATGAAGTCTATCGAGCATCACGCCTTGGGGATCACTCGTGCGATCTTCCAGCAAGGTTTGTCTCCATACGATTACATTCCAGCTTTGAATATTTCATTATTTCTTTCATCCAACCAGAGCGATGTTGTTGAGGCCATTGCCAAGGGATTTCCGGCTGGCTACGTAATGGATTCAAAAAAAATAGATGATCCTCAGGATAAAACCTTGCGGATCGCCTTTGACTTTGATGGTGTACTTGCTGATGACACTGCTGAGACAGTTATGCAGAACACCAAGGATGTTTTAAAATTCCACGATCATGAGACTGCCAACGTTATGGAGCCGCTCGGTGGTGGTCCGCTCAAGACCTTCTTGCTAAAGATTTCAAAGATTCAAAAGGTAGAGGAAGAGAGGCGAAAAGAGGATTCAGCCTATAGAAATCGGCTTCGAGTATCTATTGTCACGGCAAGGAACGCGCCCTCCCATGAGAGGGCTATCAACACGTTGAAGAGTTGGGGAGTGATGGCGAACGATGCATTCTTTCTTGGCGGGGTTGAAAAAAAGCTTGTCTTGAACGTTCTGCAGCCACACATCTTCTTTGATGATCAATCGGGGCACCTTGTAACGGCCAGCGAGGTGGCTCCATCGGTACATATTCCGTTCGGCATCACCAATAAACGAGATGAGTGATTGCTAGCGGATGTTTCAGGCCGACGCCGCATCACGGCGCGAATTAGTTCAGGCGTTGAAGGTTAGCTACTGGCGCGGAGCGGGCGCTGGTCGAAGTGACGCTCGACCAACCCTACCGTACGTGTGCTCCGATCGAGCAGGTCACTCAGGCCTAACCTCCCGACAAGCCCACTCAGCCAACCCCCGGCAAGCCAGAAACAGCCCATCAACAGTTCCCTCATCGAGATGCCGCTCCGGGTCCGCTGCCACCCGGCAGCGGTCCGCCGAATGCAACACTTCCAGCACCGTCAGCAGCCCCACGAGTGTGCGCTCGGTCCTCGCCAGGCTCACACGACGGCCGGGTGACACATCGTTCTCCGGCCAAGGCAGCCCATCAGCCCCCTCGCATCCGCGCATGCGCTTGAGAATGCCCAAGAAGGTGCTCAGGTTCGGCAGTGGGGTGTCGTCGTTGATGGGCTCAACTGCGGCGTACGAAGAGAAGGTCTCGGATTCGCTCATGGCGTCGGTTTCCTTGGCTGTGCTTAACAGCGCCACCGCGTAGGCGGGGTGGCGGACGATGCGTGGCTGCAAACCGGGATGAGATAGCACCATAGACCGGTGGGCCCGAAGACCCCCACGCACCGCCCGCCATAAAGGCCGACGGATTGCCCGCCGGCACCGGTTAAGGACGGTGCCGACGGGCAAGCGCAAACAACTGGTGCTTTTCTCATCGCGGGTTTGCAGACCCGTTGCCACCCGTTGTCGGTGGCGCGCCATGGTGTTTACGCGGTCGCATCGAATGCAAATGGAAATTCGCGAAGAAATCGCGTGATTCGAGAGCGAAGAACTATTGTTGCACGCGCCATTCGTGCAGCACGCGACGCCACAAGACGCATTCGTGCAGATGCTCTGCTTATTGCGAATCAAAGTGGCGCAATCGCCCGTGCCGCAAACGAATAGTGCGATGGCTTTCTTTGCAACAGTTCTTAGTCCGCACTGGGTGGCCACCCCGCCTGATCTGCCGCGTGGTCCGAAAATCGGTTCAAACCCGACACCGCAAGTAGGCATCGCTTCCTTAGCCGACGCCTTCCTCAACGGCTGACGCATTCCCTACCAACAGCTCAATCATCGCCCGCGCCGCCGCCGACTGCCGCCGATGCGGCGCATAGATCACCGAGAACGGCCGCGATCTACCCCGCAGCTGCGGCAACACCTCCACCAGCTGCCCACGCTGCAACCGCTCGCGAACGATGAACGCATAGCTCTGGCAGATGCCGATGCTCTGTTCGGCCAGCGACACCACGCCCAGCACATCGTCGGAGGTCTCGATGGACGAACGCGGCAACCAGTCCACGTCGCGCCCGTCGTCGCGGAATATCCACGGCGCCAGCCGTCCGGTGCGCGGCATCACGAAGGGCAGGCACAGGTGCTGCTGCAGGTCGTCCAGCGTCTGCGGCGTGCCGTGGCGCTGAAGGTAGTCCGGCGCGGCCACCAGCAGCAGTGGGGCGTCTTCCAGCTTGCGCCCCACCAGCCCGCTGTCCGGCAGCTGGCCCAAGCGGATGGCCAGGTCGAAGCCTTCGGCCACCAGGTCCACGTTGCGGTTGGTGATGTTCAGTTCCACCTGCACCTGCGGGTACTGCTGCGCAAAGCGCGCCAGCACGGGCGGCAGCCGGTAGTGGCCATAGGTGGTGGGCACGCTCAGGCGCACGCGGCCGGCCAGCGCACCGTCCTGGGCCAGTACGTCGCGCTCGGCGTCGTCCAGCAGGCCGAAGGCGGTGCGCACCTGTTCCTGGTAGAGCCGCCCGGCGTCGGTCAGGCCCACGCGGCGGGTGGTCCGCTGCAGCAGCTGCCGGCCCAGCCGCGCTTCCAGGCGGGTGACCGCGCGGCTCAGCACCGAGGGCGTGGTGGAGAGCGCCACCGCGCCGGCGGTGAACGAGCCGTGCTCGACCACCGCTAGGAACACCTCCACATCGCCCAGGTAGTCGAACTTGCGGCTCATTTGGCTCTCCGGGGAACAGATGTTTTGCGATGGGGCCAATTTATCGCCGCTGGGGCGATGAATAAAGTAGCGACCATTCCCCGATAGGAGCTCCCCATGAACCTGATGACCCGGCTGGCCGCCGCGCTGGCCCTGACCCTTGCCACGACCGGCGCGCATGCCGCCAACGTGCTGGTGGTGCTGTCCGACGAAAACCACCTGGACCTGAAGGACGGCAAGGTGCTGTCCACCGGCTTCTATCTCAACGAGTTGATGCAGCCGGTCAAGCTGCTGCTGGACGCCGGCCATGAGGTGACCTTCGCCACGCCGCAGGGGCGGGCGCCGACGGTGGATGTGTCCTCGGTGACGGCGGCGTACTTCGGCAACGACACCGCGCAGCTGACGCTGCACAAGGACCTGCTGGAGAAACTGGCGCTGACCTCGCCGACCGCCTCGCCGGTGGTCAGCCTGGCGCGCGTCGAGCAGCAGGGCTACGCGCGTTTCGATGCGGTCTACATTCCCGGTGGCCACGCACCGATGCAGGACCTGCTGAAGAACCCGGCGCTGGGCCGGTTGCTGGCCGACTTCCACCAGCGCAGCAAGACCACCGCCCTGGTCTGCCATGGGCCGATCGCGCTGCTGTCCACGCTGCCGGATGCTGAGGGCTTCGTGGCGAAGCTGGAAGCGGGTGCGACGCCGGCTACGCCGAAGTGGATTTACAGCGGCTACCAGATGACGGTGATCAGCAACCAGGAAGAAGAGCAGGCCAAGCCGCTGCTGGGCGGCGGTGAGATGAAGTTCTACCCGCAGACCGCGTTGCAGCGGGCGGGTGCGCGGTTCAGCAGCAATGCCACGCCGTGGACCGGGCATGTGGTGGTGGACCGCGAGCTGATTACCGGGCAGAACCCGGCTTCGGCGCTGGAGGTGGGGCAGCGGTTGGTGGAGCGGTTGAAGTAAGTCGGTTTCTTCATCGCATGCTGCGCCGTGGCACCATGGCGGACCGGCTTCGTCCTTTGGGGCGAGGTCGGTTTTCCAGGGAAGCCAATCACTACGACATGCAAACGTCCATCCGCTTCATTCTCTCCGCGCTGTGCCTGACCCTGCTATCTGGTTGTGCCAGTGGGCCGGACTACCACCATTCCAATCGCGAGATTACCGGCGCGTTCGTGGCCGACGACGGCAAGCTGTACCTGCTGCCGGTCTATGACGAGCCGATGCGCTTCGACGCGGCGCCGTTCCGTGATTACCGTGCGCTGATGGACAGCCCGCTGCGCGAGGCCGTGGTCTGCGCGCAGCTGTATTTCCGTGAGGACTGGCGCGTGCCGGCCGACAGGACCAAGGTGCATGGCAGCTACGCGCTGCTGCTGCGGCCGGAGCAGGTGACGCCGGAACAGGCCGCGCAGTTCAAGCTGGAGCGATTGGAGATCAGCCCGCGGGTGGCCAAGGCCATCGATGGGTTGACGCGCCGGCCGTACATCCTCGAAGCCCGGACCCGTTACGAGCTGGCGGCCAACCCGGACTGCAATCTTTCCAAGCAGGGCGGCAGCTACTACAGCGCGCTGTTCGAGAGTGATGGCGAGCGGGTGAACTTGCCGGACGCTGCTGCGCTGGCAGCGAAGGCGAAGCTGACGCCGTCGATTACCGCGCGGGCTGAGCGGATTCGGCCAGACGATACGGACAAGCCGGGGGTTGGGACGACGGCCGGGAAGGTGCTGGGCGCGGCGTTGGTGCCTGTGGCAGTGCCGGTGTTTGTGTTGAGCCTGCCGTTTTTGGGGCCGGATCATTGGAAGTGATGGGTTGAAGCCAAAGCATCCACGCATGGCGTGGATCTACTGGGCGTCGCCAATGCCTGAAAGTTTATCGTGGAGATCTGTGTGGCAAGCACATTGGAAGGTGTTTTGAAGACCGTGGGCTTCATTGTCCTTGCGGCGCTTCCGTTGGTGAGCCTTTGGTTCATCCTTCGGCGAATGTCAGCGACCGCGCGTTCCGCGTTGGGATCAGGGTTGCGTTTGAATCCCCCTCGCCGGATTTCCGGCACGTCCATGACCTTGGTGATGGTGGATGGAAAGGAGGATCGGGAGCACTACTTCTTTGATGCGGAATCTTTTTACATGCGGCGGGGGCCGATGCCCACGGTTGTTCCGCTGTCGCAGATCACCTCCGTCACCCGAACCTCCGATGTCATCTACGGGCGCTATGTCTGGCAGGTGTGCTTCAGTAAAGCATCGGGAAGAAAGAGCGTAACGTTCACCAACAACCTGACGCTGTTCAACCGCGATTTTCTGCTCTTCCTGGAGGCGGTGCGGAAAGCCAATCCCCTGGCGACCGTTGAGCGAGCGGGCGTCCTCTTCTAACCGTGGTCCGCGACATGGGTAGCGCCATTCAAGGGGGCGGGCCCGTGAGGCTACACTGGCCACATACGCCCGATGGAAGCTCGCCCATGTTCAACGGAAAGGTTGCGGTAGTCACCGGCTCCACCAGCGGTATCGGTCTTGGCATTGCCACCGCACTGGCGCGACAGGGCGCCGACATCGTGTTGAATGGATTTGGCGATGCGGCGGAGATCGAACGCATACGGTCCAGCCTGGAAGCCGAGTTCGGTGTGCGGGTAGCGCATGATGGCGCCGACCTTTCCCGTGGTGAGGCGGTGCGGGGCATGATCACCCACGCTGTTGCGAAGATGGGGCGCATCGACATTCTGGTGAACAACGCGGGCATCCAGCACACCGCGTCGATCGAGGAATTTCCCGTAGCGAAGTGGGATGCGATCCTCGCGCTGAATCTGTCGGCGGTGTTCCACTCAACGGCGGCGGCCTTGCCTTACATGAAGCAGCAGGGTGCCGGCCGCATCATCAACATCGCGTCGGTGCACGGGCTGGTGGGCTCGGTGAACAAGTCGGCCTATGTGGCGGCCAAGCATGGCGTTGTGGGGCTCACCAAGGTGACCGCGCTGGAGAATGCGGGCACTGGCATCACTGCCAATGCCATCTGCCCGGGGTGGGTGCGAACGGCGCTGGTCGAGCAGCAGATCACGGCATTGGCCGAGAAGGACGGCAAGGATCAGGAATCCGCGGCGCGCGCGCTGCTGGCCGAGAAGCAGCCTTCGTTGCAGTTCGTGACGCCTGAGCAGCTGGGGGAGATGGTGGTGTTCCTGGCCTCGGATGCTGCGGCTCAGATTACGGGCACGGCGCTGCCGGTGGATGGTGGCTGGACGGCGCGGTAGCTGGCTGGCCGCTCGCCGGGCATGGCCCGGCGCTACCGTGAGGTTGGCGCGGTGGTTCGGTGTTATCGAAGCCGCGTTGGATCGATCAGGGGAATCTCGCCGAGCGCGCCTAGCGTGATGTGATGGCTGCAGAACCCGAACGGGATATCCGAGGCGGGCCGCACCTTGTGGCGTGGCACGCTTTCGATTTCCCGCACCTCGTCGACGGCCAGAGCGAAGGTCTCCGCGCCGGCCTGCACCAGCAGCATGGCTGGGCAACCGTGGCCGAACGCGGTCAAGCCGATGGCCTGGCGCAGGTCGACCACCGGCAGGGCGTGGCCGCGCACGGTGAGGTGCGGGCGCGTGCCACTGCCGGGGCGATCAAAGGCTTCCGGGCCACGGATTTCAATCGCGGCGTCGACATCGATGGCAAACAGGTGGGTACCGGCCCGCACAACAACAACTTCAATGAAGGCCGGCGACGACGGGGCCGGTTCACCGGCCGAAGGGGAGGAGGGCTGCAAGAGGGACCTGTGGAAGGGTATTTAGACTGCGTCGCAATGATGCCGTGTTGACGTGGTGTAACGCGTGCTTGACGGGTGAGCGGCCAACACGCGTTGCATGCGTCGTTCAGCGGAATCAAGGCGCCTTCACGGGTTGGCTTGGGCCGTGGGCGGATTGCCAGACATGGGCTGGCACTACTGGGGTTTGGCGAAGACGTCCAGGCCTTTGCCGGTTTCCAGCAACGACTTCAGGCTCGACAACACGATCGGCCAGCCCTGGCGGATGCCGGTATCCATGCCGCTGCCCGGTTCCAGCTCGTCATGGGTCACCGTCAGCTTGACCATGTCCTCATAGGGCACGATCTCGAACGTCACGCGGCTGTAGGCCTTCGGGTTGTCCGCCTGCGAAGCGGCCGCCCAGGTGATCACCAGCCGCGAGGGTGGGGTGTTTTCCACCACTTCGCCGACCAGCTCGACCTTGCGTTCGTCGTTGGCGCGCACGTGCTGCCAGCGCGAACCGGGTGTCCAGTCCGAGACGTTTTCATGGCCCCAGTAGGTGCGGGCAATCTCCGGCCGGGTGATGGCCTCGAACACCTTCTGCGGCGTGGAGGCGATATAGATCACGTGGATGAAACGGGTGGATTCAGCGCTCATCGTCATTCTCCTTCCAGTTCCTGTTTGAGGTCATGCAGCAGGCTCAGGCGCTGCTGCTCGAACTTGCGTACCCAGCGCGTATAGACGTCGTGCAGTGGCACGGGGTTGATGAAGTGCAGCTTCTCGCGGCCGCGCCTGACGGTGCTGATCAGGTTGGCGTCTTCCAGCAGGCCCAGGTGCTGGGTAACCGATTGCCGGGCCATCTGCAGGTGCTCGCACAGCTGCCCCAGCGACTGTCCGTTGCACTCGCACAGCAGGTCCAGCAGCGTGCGGCGCGTGGGGTCGGCCAGTGCCTTGAACACCTTGTCTGCATCCATGGGCGCCTTCAGTTCCAGTTGTCGATCTTGATGTCGTGCGGGCTGGGCTGGCCGTGGCCGGTTTCCAGGAGGGATTTCAGGCTCATCAGGAAGATGGCCCATTTGGTGCTGCAGTGGTGCATGAACTCCACAGGTTCCTGCCAGCCTTCGTGAGTGAACAGCACGATGCTGTAGTCGCCGTCCTGGTGCAGGGCAAAACGCGCGGTGGTGCCGATCCATTCCGGTGGGCCGTCGATGAATTCCCACAGCACCAGCTCGCTTGGCTGCAGTTGCAGAAGCTCCATCTTCATGGCGCCGATCTGCACGCCGTTGGCGGTGAAGCGGGCGGTGACGGTGCCGCCGACGTGGCGGTCGCCGGTGGTGTCTTCGGCCCACCAGGCGGCGATGCCTTCGGGGCTGGCCAGGGCCTGGTAGACCTGGGCCGATGGGGCGTTGATGCCGACTCTGTGCGCGATATCCACCATGACTGCGGCTCCACGGTGGGCGGCAGGATGCCGTCCGTGGGATCACAATAGGCAGGTAGATGCCTGCATGTCAACTCCACCGCCGTGGAGTCTGGGCCGGTGGATGCGGCGCCATGGATATTCGCTGTGGTAGTGCCGGCCGCTGGCCGGCAACCAGGGGAAGGTGGGTGATTTCAGTTGCCGGCCAGCGGCCGGCACTACCGGTTAGCGGCGCGCAATGGACTTTTGGCCGTGGTGGCGACGGCTGCGCGGCGGCATTCTGGGCGGAGCTGGGTGATTGCAGTCGTTCGGATTCGTTGAATGAAAGGAGCACTACGCGTGACTGATACAGGAAGAGATGCGCTGACGATCCGTCGCGCCAGTGTGGCCGATGCGGCTGCGGTGCTGGGCTTGTTCGATGAGGTGATTGCGTGGTTCGTCGCCATCGGCAATCCGCAGCAGTGGGGCACCGAGGCCTGGTCGTCCATTCCGCGCCGTATCACCCAGGTGACCGATGCCTGCGCGCTGCCCGGTGCGTGGGTGGCGGAAACCGCGCAGGGCGAGGTGCGTGCGTTCCTGGCGTTGGGCGAGGCCATGCCGTATGTGCCTGCGGCGACCGAACCCGAGTTGTACGTGCGCGTGCTGATTGCTTCGCGCGATGCGCGGGTGCGTGGTATCGGCCGTCGCTTGATGGCGTTCGCCGACGAGCAGGCACGCGCGGCGGGCTTGGATTACCTGCGGGTGGATTGCTATGGCGGCGGCAGTGGTGAGCTGGTGCGCTTCTACGAATCGTGCGGCTACGAACGTTTGTCGACCTTCAACGTGGATGGCTGGCCGGGACAGGTGTTGGGTCGCCGCCTGTGAGGTAGCTGCGTCACTGCGTCGCAGTCTCTCTGCAGGATGCGGTACATCGGTTCAGCGCTAGAGTGGGCATACCCCATCCAGGAAGGAGACGCGCATGTATTACAGCAGTGGCAATTACGAGGCCTTCGCACGCCCGCGCAAGCCGGCCGGCGTGGACAACAAGACGGCGTGGTTCGTCGGCTCGGGCCTGGCTTCGCTGGCCGGTGCGGCGTTCCTGGTGCGCGATGGGCGCATGCCAGGCGAGCGCATCACCATTCTGGAGCAGCAGCAGATTGCCGGTGGCGCGCTGGATGGCCTGAAGGTGCCGGAGAAGGGTTTCGTGATCCGCGGCGGCCGCGAGATGGAAGACCATTTCGAGTGCCTGTGGGATCTGTTCCGCTCGATTCCGTCGCTGGAAATAGACGATGCCAGCGTGCTGGACGAGTTCTATTGGCTGAACAAGGACGACCCGAACTATTCGCTGCAGCGTGCCACCGTCAACCGGGGCGAGGATGCGCATACCGATGGCCTGTTCACCCTGAGCGAGCAGGCGCAGAAGGACATCATCGCGCTGTTCCTGGCTACCCGGCAGGAGATGGAGAACAAGCGCATCAACGAGGTGCTGGGCCGCGATTTCCTGGACAGCAATTTCTGGCTGTACTGGCGCACGATGTTCGCGTTCGAGGAATGGCACTCGGCGCTGGAGATGAAGCTCTACCTGCATCGCTTCATCCACCATATCGGTGGGCTGCCGGACTTCTCTGCGCTGAAGTTCACCAAGTACAACCAGTACGAATCGCTGGTGCTGCCGCTGGTGAAGTGGCTGCAGGAGCACGGCGTGCGGTTCCAGTACGGCACTGAAGTGACCGATGTGGACTTCGTGCGGCAGGAAGGGCGCAAGCAGGCCACGCGCATCCACTGGACGCGGGATGGCCAGGCCGGCGGCATGGACCTGGGCGCGGACGATCTGCTGTTCATGACGATCGGCTCGCTCACCGAGAATTCCGACAACGGCGACCACCACACTGCTGCGCGCTTGAATGAAGGCCCGGCACCGGCGTGGGACCTGTGGCGACGCATCGCGGCCAAGGATGCGGCGTTCGGACGTCCGGATGTATTCGGCGCGCATATACCGGAAACCAAGTGGGAATCGGCAACGGTGACCACGCTGGACGCGCGCATTCCAGCGTACATCGAAAAGATCGCCAAGCGCGATCCGTTCAGTGGCAGGGTGGTGACCGGCGGCATCGTGAGCGTGCGCGATTCGCGCTGGCTGATGAGCTGGACGGTGAACCGCCAGCCGCACTTCAAGAACCAGCCGAAGGACCAGATCGTGGTCTGGGTGTACTCGCTGTTCGTGGATACGCCGGGCGATTACGTGAACAAGCCGATGCAGGACTGCACGGGCGAGGAGATCACCCGCGAGTGGCTGTACCACCTGGGTGTGCCGGTGGAAGAGATCGACGAGCTGGCGGCGACCGGGGCGAAGACGGTGCCGGTGATGATGCCGTACATCACCGCGTTCTTCATGCCGCGCCAGGCCGGTGACCGCCCGGACGTGGTGCCGGAGGGCGCGGTGAATTTCGCCTTCATCGGCCAGTTTGCCGAATCGAAGCAGCGCGACTGCATCTTCACCACCGAGTATTCGGTGCGTACGCCGATGGAAGCGGTGTACACGCTGCTGGGCATCGAGCGCGGCGTGCCGGAGGTGTTCAATTCCACCTACGACGTGCGCACGCTGCTGGCGGCGACCGGCCGCCTGCGCGATGGCAAGGAGCTGGACATTCCAGGGCCGGCGTTCCTGCGCAACCTGCTGATGAACAAGCTGGACAAGACCCAGATCGGTGGGCTGCTGCGTGAGTTCAAGCTGGTGCAGGACGACTGAGCGAGCGGGCCGTAGGTGGCGCCGGGCCATGCCCGGCGGCTTCTTTCGGCACCGCTTCGCTCGCCGGGCATGGCCCGGCGCTACCGCAACGCTGCGCCATCGGTTGAGCGGCTGAGGTATTCCCAGGTATCGATGCTGTCAGCCATCGATGCCAGCTTGCCGCGTACCAGTTGCAGGGCATCGCTGCCCAACAGCAGGTGCGTCGGTGGGTTGGGGTTGTCGATCACCTGCAGCATGGCCTGCGCGGCCTTGATCGGGTCGCCCAGCTGATGGCCACTCTTTTCCTCGCGTGCGCGGCGGATCGGGTCGAACAGCGCGTCGTAGTCGCCGATGCTGCGCGAGGCCCGCACCATCGAACGACCGGCCCAATCGGTGCGGAACGAACCCGGCGCGACAGCGGTCACGTGGATGCCGAACGGCGCGACTTCCTTGCCCAGCACCTCGCTGATGCCTTCCAGCGCGAACTTGCTGCCGCAGTACCAGGCGATGCCGGGCAGGGTGATGAAGCCGCCCATGGAGGTGATGTTGAGGATGTGGCCGCGACGGCGCGCGCGCATGTGCGGCAGCACGGCCTTGATCAGCGCGGCAGGACCGAACACGTTCACTTCGAACTGATGGCGCAGTTCGTCCAGCGTTGATTCTTCGAGGATGCCTTCGTGGCCGTAGCCGGCGTTGTTGACCAGCACGTCGATGGCGCCGATGTCGGCTTCGACGCTGGCCACCAATGCATCGATGGCGGCGGCGTCGGTGACGTCCAACAGGCGGCCGAAGGCGTGACCCGGCGCGAGGGCTTCGAAATCCTGACGGGCGGTTTCGCTGCGCACGGTGCCGACCACACGATGGCCGGCCAGCAGGGCCTGCTGGGCCAGGGCGCGGCCGAAGCCGCTGCTGACGCCGGTGACGAGGAGGAGGCGGGATACGGTCATGGCTGAGGGCTCGTGGCTGGGGTCTTGCACGTTAGTGGTTGAGTGCGGGGCAGCCCAGGCCTAAGATTCGGTCGTTCTTGCCTATTTCTATGGGGCGCCCGATGCGATTGACCGATGATCCGCTGCAGCATCCCGCACAGGCGCGCATGGTCGGCCTGTTGCAGGCGCTGGCCGTGGACGAGGGCTACACGCTGACGGCAGTGCCCGGTGTGCGGCTGCTGCGCTCGAACCGGCCACTGGCGCGCACGCCGGTGCTGTACGACCCGGGCATCGTGATCGTCTGCCAGGGCGTGAAGCGCGGGTATCTGGGCGGGCAGGTCTACCAGTACGACGCGCAGCACTACTTGGCGGTGTCGGTGCCGGTGCCGTTCACCATGGAAACCGAGGCCACGGCGGAGGCACCGCTGCTGGCGATCTACCTGCATCTGGACCTGCAACTGGCGGCGGATCTGCTGATTGAACTGGGCGAGCGCGCCGCCAGCACTGAAGTGCCCGCACAGAGCATGATGTCCAGCCCGATGCAGGGCGCGATGCAGGCCACCGTGCTGCGCTTGCTGGAAGCGCTGGCCGATCCGTTGGAGGCAGACGTGTTGGGCCCCTCGCTGGTGCGCGAGCTGTATTTCCGGGTGCTGACCGGCGCACAGGGTGGGGCGATGCGCGAGGCGCTGGCCATGCGCGGGCGCTTCGGCCGCATCGGCAAAGTGCTGCGGCATATCCATGCGGCCTATTCGACGGCGCTGGATGTTGATGCACTGGCCGCGCAGGCGGAGATGAGCGTGGCCACGTTCCATGATCACTTCCGCAGCATTACCGGCACCTCGCCGATGCAGTACGTGAAGTCCACGCGGCTGCACCAGGCGCGGCTGCTGATGCTGCGGCAGGGCATGACGGCTGAGGCGGCATCGTTGGCGGTGGGGTACGCCAGCCCGTCGCAGTTCAATCGGGAGTTCAAGCGCCTGTTCGGGTTGCCGCCGGCGGCCGAGGTGGCGCGCATGCGGCGAAGTTTTGCGTTGCCGCCGGCGCCGGCCGATGCGGTGTATGTGTCTTCGCATTGACCGCTACGCTCGCCGGGCATGGCCCGGCGCTACCAGGGAAGCCCGTGTCAGGTAGCGCCGGGCCATGCCCGGCGAACGAGGCGGTTGACAGGGAGTCTACCTACTAGTAGGTTTGCATCCATGAAAGAGTCACTCTCCCCCAAGGCCCACGAGATCCTGGCCCAGGCCCGTTCGCTGCTTGAGGCTGGTGGCTACAACGGTTTCAGCTATGCCGATGTGTCCGCGCGGGTGAACATCAGCAAGGCCAGCATCCACCACCATTTCCCCAGCAAGGCCGACCTGGTGCGCACCGTGATGGAGCTGTACCGGGCGGAGGCACGCGAGGGCCTGGCACTGCTGGATCGGCAATTGGGCGACCCTTTGCAGGAGCTCAATGCCTACGTGGACTACTGGTCGACCTGCATTGCCGGTGGCACGGCGTCGTTCTGCATCTGCGCGATGCTGGCTGCCGAGATGCCGATGATTCCGGTGGAAGTTGCCGACGAAGTGCGCGGGCACTTCGAGGATCTGACCAGCTGGCTGACCGTGACGCTGGAGAAGGGCGTGGCCTGCGGCCAGCTGCGCCTGCAGGGCACGCCTGCCGACGAGGCGAAGGCCTTCATGGCGTCGGTGCATGGCGCGATGCTGGCGGCGCGCGGTTTTGGTGATGCAGCGACGTTCGCGGCGCTGGCACGGTTGTCGATTGCCCGGGTGAGCGCGGCGGTCTGAGTGATTCCGGGAAGGCCTGCGCGAAGCGGGTCTTCTTTTTGTCCATTGCACCTACCTACTAGTAGGTTCATAACTCCAGCAGAGGTTGCCATGAGTCATCCGCTTTCTCCCTTGGGCGTCGTACACACCGCGATCAGCCTGATTCCCATCGTCGCCGGCGTTTACGGATTCATCCGCTACCGCGCCATTGATCCGGCTACGCGCGCGGGCAAGCTTTATTTGCTGGGATTGGTGCTGTCGGTGGTGACGTCGTTCACCGTCTCCAGCACCGGGGGCCTCAATCCAGGCCATGCGTTTGGCGTGGTGATCCTGCTGATTGCATTCGGTGGGGTGCTGGCGGCGCGGCTGCGGTTCCTTGGCCGGTTGGCGCCCTATCTGTCCACGTTCGCGCTGTCTTTCAGCTTCCTGCTGTCGTTGGTGCCGGGCGTGAATGAAACGCTGACGCGGTTGCCGGTGGCGCATCCGATTGCGGCTGCGCCGCTGGCGCCGGTGATCCTGCAGACGTTGCTGGGGTGTGCGGCGCTGTTTGCGATCGGCTTCGTGGCGCAGTGCTGGCGGATACATGCGCGCAACGCACGCGCACGCGGCTGACGCTGCGCGGGACAGTCCAGGTGATCAGTCTGCCAGCGGTGCTGGTGCATCTTCGCCGTAAGTGGCGTTGGCGCTGCCGCAGGTCGCGTACGCCGCTGCGTTGGCAGGCAGGCCGGTCGCCTTGATGGCACGCCGCGAATCGCCGTTGGACACTTCCACGTAGCGCTCTGCTGCCAGCGTGTCGTCGGGCAGAACGTAAAGCAGCACGCGCTGCAGGGTGGATTGGCCGTCCAATGGCTGCGGCTGGCGGAATGCGGGAACCTGCACGCGCGCGCTGTGCCATTCCTGCGGTGCGGCGGCAGTCTGCCAGCGAACCTGCAGCGGCTGGTCGAGATTCAACAGCGCGACACCGGTGGCGTGGTTGGACGCCGTGCACGCAGCGGGGGGCGCAGCAATGGGCGCGATGGCGTCGTCGCCGATGTCCAGCGTCGCGCCGTTGATTTCCAGGCGCACGATCGGCGCGGCGCCGTAGTTGTGCGTCCTGAACTGCACCAGCCCTTCCACGCGGCTGCGCTCGAGCTCGTATTCGGTAGCGCCGGCCAGACGCGCCAGCGCGGGGGCAACCTCGACGTGGTCGGCATAGTGGTAGTAGATGTGCACGATGTCCGGCCCCCCCGATGTGCCCCACACGGGGGTGAGCGCTTTGGTATCCGGATAGGACTGGCGACGCAGGGGCAGGCGGGTGCCGGTGCCCCCGGGCGGGGCGCCGTAATGGTAGTGCTCGATGCCTGGTTTCAGTCGTGCGTTGTCGTAGGGGAAGGCGCTGTCTGCATCGGACTGTGCGTTCGGGTAGCGGTGGAAGGCAACGAAGCGCTCGGGACTATCGCCTTGCATCGGCAGGTCGGGCCCGGCACCGGAGTAGGTGGAGGCATAGGGTGAGGTGTCCAGCCACAGTGCATTGCCACTGAGGTTGATGTGCGTTTCGGCGATGGCTGCGCGTGAGCCGCCGGTGGTGGTGTCCACGGTACTGTGCAGCGCGTGCCCCAGCGGAACGATGAGCAGGGCGAGGACAGTGGGCAGGAACATCAGGGCATGCACGCCGCCCGGCACGTGTCCGCGCTCGCGCACCATGTAACGGATCCAGGCCAGCAGGAGCACCAGCAGCAGCGGCACGCCAACCCACAGCGCGAGGGTGACCAACGCCACTACGCCCCAGCCGAGATTCGGGGTGCAGACTGCGATCAGGCCGAGCGCTGCGAGGAAACTGGCCAGTACCAGCGAAACGCCGATACCGAAGCGGTAGTTCCTGTACGGGGTAGCAGTCATCACCGTTCCATCGGCAGGCCGGGGCGTGCCTGCATCTTGCCGGGTGGATGGCTGCGTGGAAAGACCGGGCTGCTGTCAGCAGCCCACCAGCCGGTCGGCGCTGATGCCACTGCGATGCTGGTTGCGGTATTCGATGGGGCTGGCGTCGACCATGCTGCGGAAGTGCCGACGGAACGATTCCTGCGAACCAAAGCCCGCCTGTTCGGCCACCCATTGCAGTGGGCGGTCGGTGGTTTCCAGCAGTTCGCGTGCGTAGGCCACGCGCTCGCGGATCAGCCAGTCGATGGGCGACAGGCCGGTGGCTTCGAGGAACTGGCGCTGCAGGGTGCGCTGGCTCAGCGCGGCCTGTTCGGCGAGGCTGCCCAGCGAATGCGGTTCGCGCAGATTGCGCCGCATCCATTCCATCAGTTTGGCCAGCCGCGTGGGCTCGCCCAGCGGGATCGCGCGGCTGACGCGCTGGCTGCGTTCGGCATCGCGCCACGGCGCCAGCACCAGTCGTTCGGCGACCAGGTTGGCTACGCGCGCGCCGTAATCCTTGCGCACCATGTGCAGCATCATGTCCATGCCGGTGGCCGACCCGGCCGAGGTGATGATGCTGCCGGCGTCCACATACAGCACGTCGTCGCGTACGTGGATGCGTGGGAATTCGCGGGCCAGCGTTTCGGTGAGCCGCCAGTGGGTGGTGGCCTGGCAGCCATCGAGCAGGCCGGCCCACGCAAGCACGAATGCACCGGAGCAGATGGAGGTGATGCGTGCGCCGCGCGCGTGGGCACGGGTGAGGGCATCGAGCAGCGCCTGCGGTGGGCGCTCGCTGGGTTCGCGCCAGCCGGGAATGACGATGATGTCGGCGTCGTCGACCGCACTCAGATCGTAGGGCAGCTGCACCTGTGCACTGCCGAGCATGCGCAGCGCACCGGGCTCGCCAGCGCAGAGCTGGGTGCGGTACCAGGCCACGCCCAGTTCGGAGCGGATGGGCGCGAACAGACCGACCGCGCAGCCGAATTCGAACAGGCCCTGGCCGTGGCAGGCCACGATGGCGACGGTGGGCGCGTTCGGTTCGGCAGGCAGGGTGGGCATGGCTTGATGCTACCGACGCAGCCGCGTGCCGCTGAGTGGCGCGCGGGCATGAGGTGATGCCCGCGGGGTATATGGAGCGGTCGCTCCCTTCTTGTAGAGCCGAGCCCACGCTCGGCTCAAAACCGGAAGGGGGGGGATGCATTCTGACGCGGTCGCGAAGAGCAGCCGAGCGTGGGCTCGGCTCTACAGACAGTAGTGCACCGGCGCGGCCGCCTAACCTCATTACCAGCAGTCATGTGGCTGGCGCGATGTGACGGTCACATGACGCGATATCCGCTGTTGCGCGTTGGGCGTGGGCCCTTGAATGGAGGTGTGTCTCCGGCCCACCCCCACGAGCC
>NZ_WKEE01000033.1:0-52852 GCF_021605635.1 Stenotrophomonas sp. PA-6-5C | reverse complement strand
GTCCGCCCCACCCCGCCCGCGCAGCCCACCCTGGTTCCGCAGGCCAAGCCGGTGAAGATCGGCATCGCACTCGGCGGCGGCGCGGCCAAGGGCTTTGCGCATATCGGCGTGATCAAGATGCTCGAGGCCAACGGCTTCGAACCGGTGGTGGTGTCCGGCACCAGTGCCGGCAGCGTGGTCGGCGCCCTGTATGCCAGCGGCATGGACGCCTTCCAGATGCAGAGCAAGGCGGTGGCGCTGGATGAAGCCAGCATCCGCGACGTACGCCTGTTCTCCGGTGGCCTGGTGCAGGGCCAGAAGCTGCAGGACTACGTCAACGAACAGGTGGCCAACCGCCCGGCCGAGCGCCTGAAGAAGCCGTTCGCTGCCGTCGCCACCCAGCTGGAAACCGGCGAGCGCTCGATCTTCGTGCGCGGCAATGTCGGTCAGGCGGTGCGCGCTTCCAGCAGCATCCCAGGCGTGTTCGAACCGGTGAAGATCGGTGGCCGCAACTACATCGACGGCGGCGTGGTCAGCCCGGTGCCGGTGGACGCCGCGCGCCAGCTCGGCGCCGAGTTCGTGATCGCCGTGGACATCTCCAGCAAGGCCAGCGGCAAGGCGCCGACCGGCATGCTCGGCATCGTCAACCAGTCGATCTCGATCATGGGCCAGCGCCTGGGCGAGCAGGAACTGGCACGCGCGGACATCGTTATCCGGCCGAAGGTGCTGGACATCGGCGCTGCCGACTTCAGCCAGCGCGGCACCGCCATCCTGGAAGGCGAGAAGGCCGCGATGGCGGCGATGCCGCAGATCCGCGCCAAGATCCAGCAGCTGCAGAAGGCCCGCGCCGCCGCATTGGCGCCGGCACCGGTGGCTGCGCCGAAGTGCGACGAGCCTTCGCGCCTGGGCAAGCTGATGGGCCGCAAGGAAAAGTGCTGAAGCGCACTGCCTGAACGACCGCCGCGGTCAGCGCCGCGGCGGCGGGTAGCCGCTGGCCAGGCGGCGCTGCCGGCGCCGCTCATCGACCGCCCGGTCGTGCCGCTGTGCACTCAGCTGCAACTGTTCCATCGCGTCCCCCGGCAGCCACAGCTGCTGCTGGGCACGGGTGATCGCGACGTAGGCTGCGCGCACCGGGCTGTGCAGCGCGCGCGCATCATGGCCGCTGTCGAAGCAGCACGGCGCCATGGACACCGTGGCGAACTGCAGGTTCTTGGCATGCTGGGCCAGGCACAGCACGATGCTGGCCTCGCCCGCATCGACCAGCTGCCCGAGCAGACGCTGCAACGCCGCAGCATCGAAGCCACCGGCAAACAGCGCGGGAATGTCCGCCTGTCCACGCTTGGCGCAGACCTGCACGAAGCTTTCCCAGCGTTGTCCGGGGCCGCCAGCGGCGGCGCTGCGCCATGCATCGATCGGACCGTCCACCTCTTTCAACAGCGCCTGCCGCGATGCCGGATGCAGGTGCACGCGCGCGCCGCGCGCAACCAGCGCGTTGGCTTCCAGCAGCATCCGCCACAGGCTGCCGTACAGGCGGGCGCCAGTGCTGGGCACCACCGACCAGTCGTCGTAGCGGCGCAGGCCAGTGGCGCGGTCGCTGGCCCCCATGAACGGTGCCGGCTCGCCGAGATCGTCCAGCGCCAGCGACTGGTTGACCAGCGCATCGACCTGGCGCCCCTGGCGCACCGACTGGTGCATCTCCAGCGTTTTCGCCGATGACCAGCGCTGTACGCGTCCGCTCAACCGCTGATGCGGATCGCCGAGGCTGACCACGCCGGGCGCGTGGGTGGCCAGCAGCTGTTTCCACGCCGGGCTGAGATCGTGTGCCTCATCGACCAGCACCATGCCGAGCGACACGGGCAGCGGCACGCCACGCAGCGCCAGCCATTTGCCGATATGCCCGGCATCCAGCCGCAGGCAACCGCCCTTCTGCACCACCGCATCGAACATGCAGCGCCAGACGAATTCCGCCGCCGCGATGAACGGCGTGGCTTCCAGCTGCGCTGCGCCCAGCGAGCGCTGGAAGTGCCAGGCCTGCAGGTTCGGCGCTGACGACGCACACCAGCGGTTGATGGCGTCCAGGGCGATCATCAAGACCTGGTCCGGCCGGCGCGCGCCGATGGCCGGCAGGCCGAGCCGTGCGGCCGCCTCGCGCAAGGTCAGCGTGCTCTGCCGGTACGTCGGTACGAAGCCGCCGGTCAGGCCGTTGGCGGCGGCATGGCGGGCGATCGTGTTGGCGAACTCGATCTGGGTCAGCAGGCGGGTGCCGGCGTCGGCCGGCAGCCGCGCGCGGAATGCCTCGACCTGGCCACGCGTAGGCGCCACGTAGGTGTAGCGGCCCGGGCGCGCCTGCAGCAGCGCCAGCACCAGATGGCCCTTGCCGGTGCCGGCGTAGGCCTGCAGGTCGATCAGTTCATCGGGATTGGCGGCGATCGCGCGCAGCACGCGTGCCTGTTCGGAGGTGAACAGGCCGTTGTGCTGGGTCGCGTGCGCCGTCTGTTCGTCATCGCCGGCGTCTTCGTCATCGCCTTCGGCCAGTGATGTCGCCGGGAAATGGATCGTGTGTTCCTCGAGGGTGATCCTGCAGGCCGCCTGGAAGTCCGCGCCGGGATACGCGTGCGGCGACGCTGCCAGCACTGTCTCCATCACTTCGTCCGGTGCCAGCAGCACGTCCTGCGCGGCCAGCACGCCCAGCCAGGCCTCCAGCGCACGCGCGTCCTGTCCAGCAGCGGCCGCCAGCTGCGCCTGCGCAGCAGGGCCATCATCCGCGGCGAACAACGCACAGGCATCGTGCAGCACGCGCTGCAGCTGGGCGGCCGGTTGCTTCTGCCGACGACACAGGATGGCCACCAGCAGGCCGGCCTGCTCCAGCGGTGTGTCCGGCGGCGTGCCGTCGGTCAGGTGCCGCAGCAGGCTCTGCTCGCGCAGTGGAAGGAACACCAGGGAAGACGTCGAGGATGGGGTATCAGACATGCCGGAGCCAGAAGGAATCACTGCGCGGCCTGCATGTTGACGGCCGCCGCGGGGCACGATGCTCGGCCAGTGCGCGCGCGCCGTCAAACATCACGACACCCGCTCATTCAAGCTGCGACAACGGCAATGCCTGGAACCCCTTCACCGTGCGCAGCACGAAGCTGGAATTGGCGTCGGCCACGCCGCCGGCGTTGAGCAGCCTGTCCAGCAGGAAGCGTGAAAAATGTTCCAGATCGCGCACATAGACATGCAGCAGGTAGTCCATGTCACCGGTCAGGGCGTGGCAGGCCACCACTTCATCCCAGGCCTGCACGCTGTCGACGAAGTGCCCGATCGCGGCCTGGTCATGCTTTTCCAGCTGCACGCGCACGAAGGCCTGCAGCCCCAGTCCGAGCCGGCGCGGCTCCAGGCGCGCGCCGTAGCCGACGATCACCCCTTCGCTTTCCAGCCGCTGCAGGCGACGCAGGCAGGCCGACGGCGACAGGTTCACCCGTGTCGCCAGCTCGGCGTTGGTGGCGCGACCATCACGCTGGATTTCGGCCAGCAGACGTATATCCGTGCGATCGAACTGGACTTCTCCGGCCATTGTTGCCCCGCAACATGGTGAGTACGCAATGATATTGCGCCAATGCGGCTGATCCGCGCAACTTTTGCAACCCTGTTGCGCGCCCCCTGCCCTAGCATCGTGGGTATCCCGTCAAGGAGTCTTCCATGGACCTCGCCCAGCCCCGCCGCGTCGAACACCAGCAGACCGACAAGGGCTACGTGCCGGTGTACACCACCGCGCTCGTCGAGCAGCCGTGGGACACCTATACCGCCGACGACCACGCCACCTGGAGCACGCTGTACCAGCGCCAGCGCGAGCTGCTGGTCGGCCGCGCCTGCCAGGAATTCCTGGATGCGCAGGACGAGATGGGCATGAGCGCGCACATGATCCCGCGCTTCGACCAGCTCAACGAAGTGCTCGGTGCGGCCACGGGCTGGACCCTGGTGGGCGTGGAAGGCCTGCTGCCGGAACTGGATTTCTTCGATCACCTGGCCAACCGCCGTTTCCCGGTCACCTGGTGGATCCGCCGTCCCGACCAGATCGACTACATCGCCGAACCGGATCTGTTCCACGACCTGTTCGGCCACGTGCCGCTGCTGATGAACCCGGTGTTCGCCAACTACATGGAGGCCTACGGCCGTGGTGGCGTCAAAGCACACGCGATCGGCCCGGAGGCGCTGCAGAACCTGACCCGCCTGTACTGGTACACGGTGGAATTCGGCCTGATCGATACGCCCGAAGGCATGCGCATCTACGGTGCCGGCATCGTCTCGTCGAAGGGCGAATCGCTGTACTCGCTGGAATCGGCCGCACCGAACCGCATCGGTTTCGACCTGCAGCGGATCATGCGCACGCGCTACCGCATCGACACTTTCCAGAAGACCTACTTCGTCATCGACAGCTTCGAACAGCTGATGCAGGCGACGTCACCGGACTTCACCCCGATCTACGCTGCGTTGGCCGACCAGGCGCATCTGCCGGCGGGAGATGTGCAGGCTGAGGACCGCGTGTTCCAGGCCGGTACGGGTGAGGGCTGGGCTGATGGCGGGGATGTGTGAGGGTCCACCGGTTCAACGCAGGCGGTCAGGAATCGTCGCTGGCAGTTGATTGAGCCGCTGCAGCACCGCGTGCGCGTGATAGGTCCGTCCCCAGCGACGATCGTTGCCGGGGACAAGGACTCCTTCAGACTCAAGCGCGTAGATGCCCGTCAGGGCAGATCTATCGGAAACGTCCAATAACGCAGCCACTTTGGCTGCGGTCACCACCGGGTGGCCGATCAGCAGTGGCGGAAGCCTGCGTGCCACCGAGTCGCGTCGATATCCTCGAAGTTGAATCTCCCACTCTGCCATCAGCCGGGACATGTCATCGGCGATGGAGATCGCGTCATGGGAAGACTCCACTACGGCCTGGCACAGCATATCCATCCACGGGCCCCATTCACCGCGAAGCTGCACTTGGTTGAGAGCGTCGTAGTAGGCGCTCCTGTTGCGCAGCAAGGCGCCTGACAGGTAAAGCGGTGGGTGGTGTTCGGCGGCCAGGATCAACGGCAACAGCAGCCTTCCCGTGCGTCCGTTGCCATCCTTGTAAGGATGGATGGTTTCAAACTGGGCGTGGGCTATTGCCAGTTGCGCAATGATGTTGAGTTCAAACGGCTCGTCCTCAACGGGCTCGTACTTCAACATGGCGCGCTCGAGTTCACGCATCCCCTCGTCAATGCGATCGGGCGGCGAAGGAACGAAACGGGCATCCTCCGGTCGTCCACCCAGCGGGCCGATGATGGCCTGCTCCTGGCGGTAGCATCCCTTTGGAAAGTCGTCCGCAGCGTCCTGCATCAGCACTGCATGGAGCTGGTTCACCAGCGTGAGATCGAGTGCCTCACGTCCGCGGGCACGCACGGCGTCAAGGCCCAGTTGCAATGCCTGTACGTAGCGCTCGGTCACCACCACATCGGCAGGCAAACCATCCAGGCCGAGTGTGGCTTCAAACACCAGCAGTTCGTCCAGGTTGGTCTGGGTACCCTCGATCTGGGAGCTCTGAACGGCTTCTCGCCGCGCGAGCGTCCGGGTCACCATGTCGGGGGCAGGCCATTGCCTCATCGCCTGATCCAGACGATCCAGCGAGGCATTTGCAGCGATGAGGCGCTGCCGCGAGCCCGCATGCCCTTCCGGCAACCGGCGAGGCGTCGGTGGAGGGACCATCGCCAGCAGATTGGGCCGCCCTTCCACGGGAACGAGGTAGGTCTGCAAGGGACCTGCAATGTCTGCCCGGCGCATCGGAAATCTCCGCGGAAGTCACTCTATCCTTCAAAAGGCTCCCATGCTTTTGAAGTTTAGGCAAGTAAACTTCAAATTCACCCAGGGCTTTTGAAGCTTCTGGGGATGGATCGCCCGCCCCGGTACCCTGCAGGCCATGACCAATGTGTTTACCGACCTGCGGGTTACCGACGTTGCCTTCAACGACGACTTCGTCCTGTTGACCCTGGCCGATGGCCGCCACACCCGACAGCCATTGCGCTGGGCGCCTGCGCTGTTCGAAGCCAATGCCGAACAACGTGCGCAGTGGGTCACCACCGCCGACGGACTGGGCGTGAACTGGCCGGCGCTGCTGCCGGCGCAGGAGCGCGGCGTGGTCGATGTTCCGAACCAGGTGTGGGATGACCGCTATGAGGCTGCCCTCGCCCGCCTGCAATCGCATGCCTGGACGCTGGATGCGCTGTCCGACGAAGACCAGCAGCTGGTCGCGCTGTGGCGGATGGAAGCGGACATCAACAACGGCGGCTTCATGCAGTTCCTGTGCAACTGGGGCGATCCCACCTGCCAGCTTGCGCTGCGCGCATTGCAGGCGATGGGCGCAACACAGACCCACGCAATCCTGGCGGGCATGCGCGGGCTGCTGGATCGTCTGGAAGACGATCCGGCGATCAAGGAACTGACCGACCTGTACGGCGCGATGAGCGAAGACGAGCAACAGGCGCTGGAGGCGTTCGAGGACGACTACTACGCCCGCCCGGAAGACCTTGCGCGATTGGGCCTGAAGCATTTCGGCGCGGAGCCGTTGTAGAGCCAAGCCGAGCATGGGCTCGGCTCTACAGATAGGCGCAGACCCGTGTAGAGCCGAGCCCACGCTCGGCTGCTTTTCAGCTACCGCGGATACACCAGCAGCACCACCAGATCCTCATCACCTGCCTGCTGCAGCGCATGGCTGCTGCCCGTGCGGGTCAGCAGCGCATGGCCGGCTCGCACATCATGCTGCTTCCCATCCAGCACGTAACTGCCCCGCCCGCTCACGATGTAATAGATCTCGTCCTTGTGCTGCGGGTGCAGGCCGATGCCCGCGCCCTTGTGCAGCACGCGCTTGCGCAGCACGAACGGCAGGCCCTGGGCATCGGCGAAGAACGAGTACGCCGTGGTCGGCCCGGCGCCGCCGTGCGGGCCCGGTTGCGCGCGCGCCAGCGTATCTTCGTGCACCACCTGCGAGGGCCGTGCAGGATCGGCACCCTGCCCTGCGCCCATCACCTCGCAGTCGATATCACGCACCAGTGCGGGCTGCAACGTCGGCAACACCTGCACCGCTTCGCGCAGCACCAGACACGCAACCGCAGTGGCACCGGCCGCGCTGAAGTGCGTGCCATCGGCCTTGTGCTGTTCCGGCACGAACAGGAAGTACGGGCGCGCGCCCTGCTCGCCCAGTGCGCGGATCCAGCGCATGCTGCGGTCGTTGAGGTCGATCAGCGCAACGTGTTCGCGTGCGGCCAGCTGCTGCATGGCCAGCGTGTAACGCGCATGCGTATCCAGAAGCGAACCGAAGTCGTACAGCAGCCGCGCCACCGGCGTGACCAGCACCGGTGTGGCGCCCTTGTCACGCGCCACCTGCACGTAACGCATCAGCAGTTGTGGATAGTCGCTGTCCGGGTCGGTGTAGCGCGTGGGATCTTCGAACTTCGCGTCGTTGTGGCCGAACTGGATCAGCAGCACATCGCCACGGCCTAGTTCGGCGGCAATCGCATCCAGCCGCCCTTCGTCGATGAAGCTGCGCGTGCTGCGCCCGCCCTTGGCGTGGTTGTGCACTTCGAAACGCGCCGGGTCCAGATAGCTCTGCAGCATCTGCCCCCAGCCGGCCTGTGGCGCGCGTTCGGGGCCGTATTCGGCAGCGGTGGAATCGCCGGCAATGAACAGCCGCACCGGCGCCGCATGCGCGGCGGTGCTCGACAGCAACAGCAGCAACAACAGCCTTCCCATCGCCAGCCCCCTGTAGAGCCGAGCCACGCTCGGCTGTTTTTTGATCAGAGCGCGACAGCCGAGCATTGGCTCGGCTCTACAGACCGGTGTACTTCAGCGCGCCAGCCAGCCACCATCGACCGGCAGGACCGCGCCGTTGATGTAATCCGACGCCGACGAAGCCAGGAACACCGCCGCTCCCGCCAGATCTTCCGGGTTGCCCCAGCGGCCGGCCGGAATGCGCTCGAGGATCGCCTTGTTGCGGTCTGCATCGGCGCGCAGCGCGGCGGTGTTGTCGGTGGCCATGTAGCCCGGCGCGATCGCGTTGATGTTCACGCCCTTGCCGGCCCATTCGTTGGCCAGCAAGCGGGTGATGCCGGCGATGCCGCTCTTGCTGGCGGTGTACGACGGAACGCGGACGCCGCCCTGGAACGACAGCATCGAGGCGATGTTGATGATCTTGCCGCTGCCCTGGGCGATGAAATGGCGGCCAGCGGCCTGCGAGATGAAGAAGGCGGACTTGATGTTGACGTTCATCACGTCGTCCCAGTCCTGCTCGCTGAAGTCCACTGCGTCGGCGCGGCGGATCAGGCCGGCGTTGTTGACCAGAATGTCCAGCCTGCCGAGTCCCTCGATGGTTTCGCGCACCACGCGCTCGACCGGCTCGATGCTGATCAGGTTGGCTTCCACCGCCAGGCAGCGACGACCCAGCGCGGTGATCTTCTCGATGGTTTCGGTGGGCGGCGCGATGCCGGCCACGGCGACATCGGCGCCGGCGGCGGCCAATGCCACCGCGATACCCTGGCCCAGGCCGGTATTACCACCGGTTACCAGAGCGACTTTTCCTTCCAGGCTGAAGGGATTGGCCATTGCGTATGCGTTCCTTGGTAGAGGCGTGCGTGATGCAGGCAAGCGGCCACCGCACAGCGTGCGCGGCGGCCTGTCAGTGCTTACTTGAGCTGGCAGATGTCCAGCACGTGCATGTCGGTGTAGTCCAGGTTCTCGCCACCCATCGCCCAGATGAAGGCGTAGTTGCTGGTGCCGGCCCCCATGTGGATCGACCACGGCGGCGACACCACCGCTTCGTTGTTCTGGATGACGATGTGGCGCTGTGCGTCCGGCTCGCCCATGAAGTGGTAGACGCGGTCGTTGTCGCCCAGGTCGAAGTAGAAATAGACCTCGCTGCGGCGGTCGTGCAGGTGCGGCGGCATGGTGTTCCACACGCTGCCCGGCTTGAGCACGGTCAGGCCCAGCAGCAGCTGCGAGGACTGGCAGGTGGCCGGCACGATGTACTGGTAGATGGTGCGCTCGTTGCTGGTTTCCAGCGCGCCGCGATCCAGTGCCACCGCGTCCTTGATCGATAGCTGCTTGGTTTCAAAGCGCGCATGGGCCGGGGTCGAGGCCAGGTAGAACTGCGCCGGGTTGGCGGCATCCTGCGAAGCGAAGACGACGTCCTTGCTGCCCATCGCCACGTACAGGCCATCCTTCGGCCCCAGCGTGTACACGGTGCCATCGACGGTGACCGTACCGGTGCCGCTGCCGACGTTGATGATGCCCAGCTCGCGGCGCTCCAGGAACGGATGGCCGGCGGCTGAGGCCGGTTCGGTCTGCGCGGGCAGTGACAGCGGGCCGCTGACAGGCGCGGCGCCGCCCAGCACGAAGCGTTCGTAGTGGGTGTACTTCAGGGTCACCGCATCGGCGTTGAACAGGCCATCGAGCAGGTACAGCTCGCGCAGCTGATCGTTGCTCGCGCCCTTGATGGCGTCGGGATGGGTGGCGTAATGGGTCTTGCAGTACATGGCTTCTCCAGAGCAGGGGGCGGGCCGATGGTTCGGCCCCGGCACGGTTCACGGTCGATTCTAGCCAGACAGGAAACCGGTGTCATTTTGCGCCGCACGATACAGGTCAGACGGCATCGGCGGGGTGGGGCAGGTGCAGTGTCACGACCAACGGTCGTGACCTACCGGACTGATTCCTTTGGACGCGTCGCAAGCAAGCTGGCGACCTACAGGACTGATTCCTTCGGAATCAGTCCTCTGGCGGCTGGCAGGAATCGCGCACGATCAGGTGCGGACGCACGCTGGCGATCTGCAGCGCAGGCTGGCCATCGGGCTGGATCAGCATCGCCGCGGCGGTGCGGCCGGTGTCGCGGGTATGCCGGCGCACCGAGGTCAGCGACGGCCACAGGCGCGAGGCCAGCGGGCTGTCGTCGTAGCCGACGATGGACAGCTGACGCGGGATGTTGATGCCCGCACGCAGCGCCACCTTGTAGATGCCGGCGGCCATTTCATCGTTGCCGGTGAAGATCGCGGTCGGCCGGCGCTTTCCCAGCAGCAGTTTCTCGGCGGCGGCCACACCGGATTCGAAGGTGTAGCCAGCCTCGATGATGCGATCCTTCGGCAGCTCGATGCCACGCTGCGACAGCGCCTCGATGAAGCCGGCGGTGCGCTCGTGCGCCGAGCGGTAGGCACTCGGGCCGGTCACCAGGGCGATATCGCGGTGGCCAAGCGAAAGCAGATAATCGGCCGCTTCGGCGGCACCATCGCGGTCGTGGGTGACCACCATCTGCGAGGTTTCATCCAGCGGCAGCGCCGCGACGCGGGTGAAGCGGCAGCCGATCTCGTCCAGCATGTCCGCCAGCGCCTGGTCTTCGGACGCACGCGGCACCAGGATCACCCCATGCAGCTTCTGCTGCTGGGCGAAGCGGCGCACGCCGTCGATGTAACCGGGGCTGCGGCTGTCGCAGGGGTGCACCACCAGTTCGAAGCTGGAGCCACGCAGCGCATCCAGCGCGCCGTACTGCATGTCCACGATGTACTGCGCGGTGGGGTTGTCGTAGACCATGCCGATCAGGAACGAGCGGCGGAAGGCCAGGCCACGGGCCAGCGGGTCGGGGGTGTAACCGACCTCGCGCATCAATGCTTCCACCTTGTCGCGCGTGTCCTTGCGCACCAGCGGCGAGTTGTTGATGATCCTTGAAACCGTTTTCTTGGATACACCCGACAGTCGCGCGATGTCATTGATCGTGGCTGCCTTGCCCTTTGCCAATGCCGGCGTAGCGGCATCGTTCTTGTTGCGCACTGACATGTAGTGAACCCGATAAGCCTGGGGATTCCAGCGCGCGCTCAGTCCAGCGCGCGATAGCGGAAGCTGCGGAAGGTTACCGCACCGTTGCCGGCCGCATACAGCGCCGGTTTCAGTGCCAGGAACTTGCCGGCCACATTGTGATGGTAACCGGACACTTCCATCTGAACCGGATACTTCTGCCAACGCTGGCCATCGGCGCTGGAGTGGATGGTGACGATGTGGCGGTTGTTGGTCACCCGCAGCCAGAGCCGGCCGCCCTTGGCACTGGCCGCCAGCCGGGTGGGGCGCTCCTCGCCATAGCGGTGCATGACGAACTGCTCGCCATTGCTGCCCACGCCCACGTACAGGCGGTCGCTGTAGAACAGCAGGGCACCGCCGACCGCGCCGGGGGCGATCTCCATCTCCACCTCGAACTGGTACGCCGGGTCGCCGGCGATGGTGGTCAGTGGCGAGGCATCGCGCGGCGTGCTGCCCTTGCCCTGCAGCACCAGGCCGTCGCCGCTGAAGCGCAGGCGCCGGTATTCATCCACCGCCGGGTTGAAGAACGCCCACTGCGGGCCGAGCGTGCGGCCGGTGAAATCATCGGACAGGGCCATCCCGTGCGGCGTCAGCGCGCTGCCCGATGGCTTGCGCAGCGGCTGCCCGAGGTCCCCGCCCTTGGCCACGAACCAGCCATCGGCGGTCCACTCGATCGGCTCCAGCAGGGCCTGCCGGCCCAGCGTCCAGAAGCCGTTCTCGTAGCCGTGGTACATCATCCACCAGCGGCCGTCGGTGCCTTCGATCACCGTGGCGTGCCCGCGCGACCACCACGGTTCAGCGGCCGACTGCGTGCGCATGATCGGGTTGTTCGGCGCATTCATCCAGGGGCCGTGGATCGAGCGCGAGCGCGCGGTGATCACCATGTGCCCGGTCGGCGGGCCGGCGGTGCCGCCCACCGCGGTGGTCATGTAGTACCAGCCGTCGCGGAAATGGATCTTCGGCCCTTCCTGCGCATAGGCCTCCACGTCCCAGCTTTCCGGGTAGCGCCAGCCGTCGTACACATGCTTCGGCGTACCCGCCACGCTCAGCCCATCATCGGCCAGCTGCACGTAGTCGCCACCGCTGAGGAACAGGTAGCGCTTGCCGTCTTCACCCACCGCGTGGCCGGGGTCGATGTAGCCGCCCAGGCCGATGTCGATCGGTGCGCTCCAGGGACCGGTGATGTCATCGGCCCAGACCACGAAGTTGCTGCGGCGCTCACCGGTGCGCGCCGGGAAGTAAATGAAGTAGCGGCCCTGGTGCTTGACGATGTCCGGCGCCCAGATCGCGCCCACGTTCTGCGTGATCGCATGACCGAGCGGCTGCCAGTTGACCAGGTCGCGCGAGTGCCAGATCGGCAGGCCGGGGTAGGCGTCGAACGAAGACAGGGTGAGGTAGTAGTCCTCGCCGTCCTTCAGCACCGACGGATCGGGCCTGTCACCAGCCAGCACCGGATTCAGGAAGGTGCCATCGCCGAGGTCAGCCTGGCGCTGCTGCTCGATGCCGCGCTTCCATTGCGCAGGCGCGGGATCGGCAGCCAGTGCAGGCAGCGCAGCCAGCAGCAGGCCGAGCAGGGCAGTTGCAGCAGCGCGGTGCAGGGTGTGTGTCATGGGAGCGGCTCCGCTCATCAGGCGCGCAGCGCGGCGGGCAGCCACAGCGACAGCGACGGGAAGAAGGTGACGACCAGCAGCACGCCCAGCGCGGCGAACCAGAACGGCCAGATGGTGCGCATGCTCTGGCCGACACTGATCTTGCCGATGGCGGTGCCGATGAACAGCACCGAGCCTACCGGCGGGGTGACCAGGCCGAGGCCGCCGGTCAGCACCAGCACCAGGCCGAAGTGGATCGGATCGATGCCATAGGCCTTGGCCACCGGCAGGAAGATCGGCGTGCAGATCAGGATCATCGGTGCCAGGTCCATGAAGGTGCCCAGCAGCAGCAGCATCACCACGATCATCAGCAGCACCATGAACTGGCTGTGCGCGAACGACTGCAGGAAGTCCACCGCCGCCGCAGGCACCTGCAGGTAGGCCAGCAGCCAGCCGAACACCGCCGCGGTGGCGATCACGAACAGGATCACGCCGGTGCTGCGCGCGGCATGGATCACGGTGTCGAAGAACTCACGCCAGCGCAGTTGCCGGTACAGCACGGTGGTGACCAGCAGGGCGTAGACAACGGCGATGGCCGCGCTTTCCACCGCGGTGAAGATGCCGGCGCGGATACCCACGAAGATCAGCGCCACCAGGCCCAGGCCGGGCAGGGCGGAGACGATGCGCAGCAGCACCGCGCGCCAGCCCGGGAACACTTCCACGCCATAGCCGCGGCGACGCGCGACCACATAGCCGGTGATCATCAATGCCAGGGTCATCAGCAGCGCCGGCACGATGCCTGCCGCGAACAGGTCAGCGATCGACAGGCCACCACCGGCAGCGGCCGAGAACAGGATCAGGTTGTGCGATGGCGGCACCAGCAGCGCCACCAGCGCGGCGGTGATGCTGACGTTCACCGCGAAGTCGCGGTCGTAGCCGCGCTTGACCATCTGCGGAATCATCGTGCCGCCCACGGCCGACACATCGGCGATGGCCGAGCCGGACACACCACCGAAGAACAGCGAGGACAGGATCGACACCTGGCCCAGCCCGCCACGCATGCGCCCCACCAGCGATGACGCCAGGGCGATCAGGCGTTCGGAGATGCCGCCGCGCATCATGATCTCGCCAGCGAAGATGAACAGTGGAATGGCGATCAGCGAGGCCGAACCGGTGCCGGCGGAGATCTGCTGGACCAGCACGATGCTGGGGATGTCCAGGTAGAGCAGGGTAGCCAGCGCGGCGGCGGCCAGCGCGTAGGCCACCGGAACGCCCAGCAGCAGCAGTGCGGCGAAAACAGCGAACAGGATGGTGATGCCCATGGATCAACGATCTCCTTCAGCGTCGACGGCGTCGGCGTCGGCATCAGCTGCCGTGGCATGCAGCGCCTTCCACGCACGGTTCAGTGCGAACAGCAGCATCAGCGCACCGCCTACGGCCAGCGGCAGGTAGTTGATGCTCTGCGGCAGGTTGGCGCCGGCGGTCTTGATGTCCATGCCATCGAGCAGCAGGTCGGCCGACCAGAACGCGATGAAGCCACCCAGCACAGCCACCACCAGCTGGGTGAACACATCCACCGCCCGGCGCAGGCCGGCGCCCATGTAGGCATGCAGCAGGAAGAAGCCGAAGTGGCGATTGGTGTGGACGCCGCAGGCCGCGCCCAGGCTCATGGCCGTGGCCAGCAGCAGCAGGGTCACCGGCTCGGTCCAGCTGGGCGAATCGTTGATCACATAGCGGGCGAACACCTGCCAGCCCTGCACCACTACCAGGCCCAGCAGCGCGGCCACGGCGAAATGGATGGCGATGTCGGCGATGCGGTCCAGCAGGCGCTGGCCGGGGCCGGCGGCGGGAATCGTCGTCTCGGTCATGGCAGTGTCCTCAGGCGGCAGCGCGGATGCGGGCGACCAGCGCGGCCAGCTCGGGTTGCTGCAGGTACTGCTGCAGCAGCGGCTGGGCGGCGGCGCGGAACGCGGGAAGGTCCACCTCGTTGGCTTTCACGCCAGAGGCCAGCACCGCGCGGCGCGCGGCATCTTCGGAGGCATCCCATTGTTCGCGCATCACCTTCACCGAGGCGCGTGCGGTCTCCAGCAGCAGCTGGCGATCGGCCGGCTGCAGGCGCTCGAAGCTGGCGCGCGACATCAGCAGCACGTCCGGCGCATACGAGTGATCGCTCTGCGACCAGTAATGCGCCGCCTCGAAATGCCGGCTGGAATGGAAGCTGCGCATGTTGTTCTCGGCACCGTCGATCATGTGCGTCTCCATGCCGGAGAACGTGTCGCCCAGCGACATCGGCGTCGGGTTGGCGCCGAGCAGGCGCATCAGCTGGATGAAGATGTCCGAGGACGCCACGCGCAGTTTCAGCCCGTGCAGATCACTGGGCTGCACGATGGGATGCTTGGTGTTGTAGAAGCAGCGCGCGCCGGAATCATAGATCGCCAAGCCGACCAGGTCGCGACTCTCGAAACCACGCAGCACCGCCTCGGCGATGCCGCCATCGAGTGCGGCGCGCTGGTGCGCCACCGACTCGAACACGTACGGCAGACACAGTGCCTGGGTCAGCGGAAATGCGTTGTTCAACGCACCGGCATACACGCGGGTGATGTCGATGGCACCGAAACGGGCCATGTCGATCGCTTCCGATTCGCGACCGAGCTGGCCGGAATGGTATTGCCGCAGGCGCAGGCGACCGTTGCTTTCGCGCTGCAGCGTTTCGCCGATCCACTTCACCGCGGTCACGGTGGGGTAGTCGGCCACATGCACGTCAGTGGCCGTCAGCAGCTGGCCACCGTCGATGGCATCTGCGGGCCCGCGGCCACAGGCCGCGAGCATCGGGGTGGCCAGCGCAGCAGCGCCACCGGCCAGGAAGTGTCGTCGTGTGATCATCTGCGCCCTCCCGCGCGTGTTCACCGGATCGTGCGGCGGTTACCCGGCCGGCACGGCCCTGCAGGCAATCTCGCCGATGCCGGCAAACCGCACCAGCGCCGTCTGTCCCACGGTGATGTCATGGATGCCGGTGGCGTTGCCGGTGGCGATCAGGTCGCCGCGCCGCAACGGCCGGCCGCGCAGTGCCGAACGGGACAGCGCGAACGCGTACGCCGCGCGAAGGCCACCGGGCAGGCGGGTCGCTCCGCCGGTGCCGACCACCTCGCCCTCGATCAGGGTTTCGGCGCGCAGGTCGGTCTCGTCGCGGGCGGTCCAGTCGGCGATCTCCGGCCCCAGCACCAGGCCATTGTTGTTGCCGAAGTCGGACACCACCACGCGTGGGCCGAGTTGGTTGATCGTCGCCAGCGGGCTGCTGGCCACTTCCACGCCGATGTACAGGCGCGCCGGCAGCGCTTCGGCCTGCTCGGGTGACCAGTGCAGCTGCGCGGCTGGAGCGTCCTCCAACAGCTCCAGCACGTACTCGGCCTCGACCGCGCCGAAGCCGCCGACGAACACCGGGATGTCCACTGTTCCACCGGTAGCATTTTTCAGCTGACGCGAGAAAACCGGGCCCAGCAGGCGGTCGTCGCCGGATGCATCGCGGCGCTCGGCGGCGATGTAGCCGACCTTCCAGCCGACCACGTGGTCATCCCAGCTGGCGATGGCCAGATCCTGCACCTGGTAGGCAGCCACCAGGTCAGGCGGGACAAGGCCCGGGAAGCCTGGCAGGGCCTGGCCGGCGCGGCGCGCGGTGGTGAAGGCGTGGGCGATCGCGGCCGCATCGTCCGGCGGCGGCGTCTGCCCATGTATGCCGTGTTCGTTGCTCAAGAACGGTCTCCCTCTGGCGTTGTTGCACTGCCCATCGACAGCGTCTGCAGGAGGTGTATATGGTAAACCGGTGTCATCGTGCAAGCCGCAGCGCATCACGAGCGCTTGCCGGTGACCTCGGCCACTCTGTTGCCTCCCCGTTGGAGCCCTGTCCACCATGCGTTTTTCACGTGTCCCGTTGTTGCTGACCGGCCTGCTGTTGGCCATCACTGCGTCCGCCGTCGATGCGCCGCTGCGCGCGGGCGAGCGGCTGGGCAAAGAGCTGGCTGGTGAACAGATACCCCTGTGGCCGGCCGGACAGGTGCCCGGCGAGACCGGTACTGCGCGGCCGGCGCGCGTGGTCGAGCGCAGCGATGATCCGGCCCATCCCGATCGCTTCATCGACCAGGTCGATGCGCCCTACCTGCTGGTGCACACACCGGCCCACGGCAACGGCCGCGCGCTGCTGGTGATTCCCGGTGGCGGCTACCAGCGCGTGGTGATCGACAAGGAGGACAGCGCGCTGGTGCCGGAGTGGGTGGACCGTGCCGGCTACACCCTGTTCGTGCTGCGCTACCGCCTGCCGCAGGCCGGCCGCGATCGCCAGGCCGCGCTGGCAGACGCACAGCGCGCACTGCGCGTGGTGCGCGACCAGGCCGCACGGCGCAGGCTGGATGCCGACAGCGTGTCGGTGATGGGCTTCTCCGCCGGTGGCCACGTCGCCGCACGGCTGGCCACCAGCTTCGATGCGGCCGTCTACCCCCCGCGCGATGCCATCGACCGCCTCAGCGCGCGTCCCGCCCGCGCGGTGCTGATGTATCCGGTGATCGACATGGGCCCGCATGCACACAGCGGCTCACGCGGACGTCTGCTGGGCGGGCAGGCCGATGCGGCGCTGGCTGCGCAGTATTCGATGCAGCAGCACGTACGCGCGGACATGCCGCCGACGCTGCTGATCCACGCCAACGACGACCGCGTGGTCAGCGTGCACAACAGCGAAGTGATGGCGCAGGCGCTGGCCAAGGCGGGCGTCGAGCACGAACTGCATCTGTTCGCCCACGGCGGCCATGGCTTCGGCATGCGCATGCCACCCGATTCGACGTTGGCGGTGTGGCCGTTGCTGGCACAACGCTGGCTGCAGGCAACGGAGGCGGCACATTGAACCAAGCCGATACCAACCTGCAGCGCCGTCGTTTCCTGCTCGACAGCGCACGCTGGGCGCTGGCCACCGCTACCCTCGCAGCACTTCCAGTATCCGCGACGCCTGGACCACGCGATGACACGGAGATCGTTGCGCGCGTCCGTGGCGGCCGCGTGCGTGGCCAGCGCGAGCACGGCGTGCACGTGTTCCGTGGCCTGCGTTATGGCGCGGACACCTCCGCCTACCGTTTCCAGCCACCGCGCCGCGAGACGGCTTGGCGTGGCATCGCCGACGCGCTGGAATACGCCGCCTCTGCGCCCCAGACCGGAGCGGACGGACCGGGCAGCGAAGATTGCCTGTTCCTCAACGTATGGACGCCAGCGCTCGGCGACGGCGGCAAGCGGCCGATCCTGGTCTACCTGCATGGTGGCGGCTTCAACAACGGTTCCGGCAGCGACCCGCTGTACGACGGCAGCGCGCTGTGCCGGCGCGGCGACGTGGTGGTGGTCACCGTCAATCATCGCCTGAACACCTTCGGCTACCTGTACCTGGGCGCGCTGGGCGATCCGCGTTATGCGGCCTCCGGCAACGTCGGCCAGCTCGATCTGGTGCAGGCGTTGCAGTGGGTGCGGGAGCACGCCGCGGTGTTCGGTGGCGATGCCGGCAACATCACCGTGTTCGGGCAGTCCGGTGGCGGCGCCAAGATCGCCACGCTGATGGCGATGCCCGCAGCGAAGGGCCTGTTCCAGCGCGCGTGGACGATGAGCGGGCAGCAGGTCACCGCGGCCGGTCCACGTGCCGCAGCGCAACGCGCTTCGATTGCGATGGACGCCGTGGGCGCGCGCGACCTGCAGGCACTGCTGCGCCTGCCGACGGCCGACCTGCTGGCCGCCACCCGCGCACGCGATCCTTCGCGGGTGGAAAGCAGCGCGCTGTATTTCGGCCCGGTGCTGGATGACGTGGTGCTGCCGGTGCATCCGTTCTGGCCACAGGCACCGGCGCAGTCCGCGTCGATTCCGATGGTGATCGGCAACACCCGCGACGAGACGCGCGCGTTTCTTGGCAACGACCCGGCCAACTTCAGCCTGACCTGGGAGAGTCTGCCGGCGCAGCTGCAGAAGCAGCAGTTCGTCGATCTGCTGCCCTCGGTGGTGATCGCAGAATATCGACGCCTGTATCCGCACTACACGCCGTCAGAGGTGTTCTTCGCCGCCACTACGGCCGGTCGTTCATGGCGTGGTGCAGTGGAAGAACTGGAGGCGCGCGCCAGGCAGACATCGGGTGCAGCACCGACCTGGGCCTACCAGCTCGATTGGCCGTCACCGGTGGAAGAGGGACGCCTGCGCGCGTTCCACACGCTGGATATTCCGCTGGTGTTCGACAACGCCGGTCTGCGCGGCGCACGCACCGGCGGTGGTGGAGACGCCAAGGCACTGGCGGCGACGATGAGCGATGCCCTGATTGCGTTTGCGCGCTCCGGTGATCCGAATCACGCAGGAATGTCGCAATGGGCCCCCTATTCACTGCCACAACGGCAGACGATGGTGTTCGATCGTCACAGCCGCATGGTTGACGATCCACGCGCAGGAGAGCGCGCGCTCTATGCAAAAGTGCCGTTCGTGCAGCGCGGCACGCAGTGATGACACCGCGATGCAAACATTCTGTTAACCCGCCTCGGCTAGAGTCGGTTCATGGAAGCGATGTTCACGCCACCGCCGTTTACCGGCCGCGAACGCTTGATTGCAGGGATCGACGGCGCCGTCTGCCTGGTTGATCCGAAGGCGATCACCGATGCACTGCAACGGGTGCTGCGCGAGGCCATCATCGATCCGCTGATCGAACTGCCCCCCTGCGTACGTCGTCCGGTGGATGGCCATTACGCACGCCGTGAACTGCATCGCAGCCCTACGCTGGGCTACAGCGTGATCGCGATGTGCTGGGGCCCGGGGCAGGGCACGCCACTGCACGACCACGATGCGATGTGGTGCGTGGAGGGCGTCTGGCAGGGCGAGCTGATCGTGACCCCGTATGCGTTGCTGGAACAGCGTGGCGAGCGTCACCGCTTCGCCGCGCAGGACACGCTGTACGGGCACCGCGGCAGCGCCGGCAGCCTGATCCCGCCGCACGAGTACCACACGCTGCGCAACGCCAGCGACGAGGACATAGCCGTATCCGTCCACGTCTACCAGGGCGTGATGGAGCGCAGCGCGGTGTTCGATCCGCTGGATGACGGCTGGTACCAGCGCCGGGTGAAGGTGATGGAGACCGAAGCGTCCTGAGCGCGTTCCGCCGGGCATGGCCCGGCGCTACCGATGAATCGGTTGCCCACAAGCCCTGGTAGCGCCGGGCCATGCCCGGCGGAACGCGGAATTCATCGCGGCACGTCCACCACGTTGTTGAGCCGCGTCACTTCCTCACCGCCATCGGCCAGCGCAACGCGCACGCGCAGGCCACTTCGATCACCAGCCGGCAACGGCAACGACACCGCCGTCGTCTTCGGCAACAGGTCAGTCGGTGCAGCCATCGCCGGCACTTCGGTGCGTGCGATCTCGCGGCCCCGCGCGTCTTCCAGCACGGCCACGCCCACGCCGCTGGCCACATGCCCAAGGCCGTGTACCGTCACGTGTACCTGGCGCCCGTCCATCCGCACATCACCACGGCCCACGCCCAGATCCGGACGCGTTTCCACCGGCGTCCCCGCAGACACGCGCTCGAACTCGAATACTTCGGTGCGACCGGGTTGGAACTGCATCGGTACCGAAGCACTCGTTTCCAGCTGCACCACGCGCTCGCGCGGCGTACCGTCGATGCGACCATCGCCGTTGGCATCCACGCCACTGCGCACGCGCCAGGTACCGCTGCCCACGTTCCAACCGGTCATGTCAGCGGCGATCACGCGCGAACCGAGGTTATGGCTGGTGACCGTGAAGCGCTCGCGCGATGGCGCATGCACCAGCAGCGCCACCTGTTCGGCGGCGCCCTCACGATCGAAGCGCCAGCTGACGGTGTGCCCGGGCCAGCTCTGGTTGCGCTTCAGGGCGATGCCGCCCAGCCGCGCACGCTGCAGGAACTCGCTCGGCGCTTCCACCCGGTCGGACCACCAATGGCCTTCGGTGTTCATGTACGCACGTTGCACCTTGGCCTGCAGACCATCGGCATGCAGCGCATCGATGTACTTGCGGTCGCCGCTGGCCTGCCAGGCCATCAGGCTGGCAAAGCCGGTCTTCCCGGCATCGGCCTCGGCGGTCAGCAGCGGGTACCAGTCCTGTTGCCGGCCGAGCGCCTCCACGTAGTTCTCGCCGAGGTTGGCCAGAGCACCGGGCCCGCCGCGCTGCACGCGGTAGTCCAGCGCCTGCAGGTACTTCGCATCGCCGGTCCAGCGCCATGCCGCCCAGAACGTGTGCATGGTGTCGCCGCTGCCGGAGCCGTTGTTGAGTTCGCCGCCGCGGGTCGCACCCGTGGCCCAGTTGATCTCGTTGGGCAGGGTGAAGCGGCCCTTGTCGTCGCTGCCGGCGTGGGCCAGATAGCCATCGGCCAGGCCGATCACCAGCCGGCGCCCGGTCGCGTCGGCGTTGTACTGGCCCAGCAGGAAGGCCGGATGCAGCACCGGGAACGAATACGGCTTCTGCCACTGCCAGTTCGGTTCACGATAGACCTTGTTGCCACCGAACCAGTTGCTGGAGAACAGCAGATGGCCCTGCGGGTTGCGCAGGATGATGCGCTCGTCGAACGCCTTCACCGTTTCCATCAGGCGCTCCAGGGTCAGTGGATCACCCCAGTTGAGGTAGAGCATCGCGCTGTTGGTGTTGATGCCCTCCTCGTAGGCATGCAGCTCGTCGGTCTCGATGGTGCTGAGGCCATTGCTGAACATGCCATTGCGGTACACCGCATCGGACAATGCGGTCAGCGAGGCATTCAGGCGGTCCGGCTGCACGCCCATCAGGGCCAGCCCCGGCCATTGCTGGGTCAGGTCGGAATCGTCGGAGATGCCACCACCGAAATCGCCGTAGGCCACCTGCCGCTGATCGATCCACCAGTCGACGAACTGCCGCACCTGGGCCAGGTCCTGCACCTGGTGGAACGCCCACGCCGGTACGCCCTTGGGCACCTCCGGCGCGGTGTACGGCGGTCGCCCCTGGCTGTTGTAGCTGATGTAGTTCCAGTACAACCGGCCCAGTTCGTGGTCCGGGTCGACCCGCAGCAGGTCGCTCAGGTCCGCGTATACGCGCGCATACAGGCGCTGGCGCTTGGAGGTGGTGTGTTCCTCCACCAGGAAGCCCCAGTTGTCGCGCACCTGGTTGAAGCGGTCGGCCACGTGCTCCTTGATCGCCTCGGCGCGTGGCTTGAACACCAGCCGCACCTGCGCACCGTCGAGTGCCTTGGCGTCGAAGCCGGGCGCAGCCGAGGCGATGCTCAGCCACAGGCTGTCGGGCGTAAGGATGCGGTCGCGCAGGTCCAGCCACAACGTTCGCTTCTGCCCGGGCTGCACCGAGACCGAAACATCGATCATGTCGCGTGCCGGCCAGATCGGATCCTTGATGCGGATGTTCAGCGGGATCAGCCCATCGTGCGTAGCCAGCAGGTCCAGCGCGGGGATGTCGATGGCCACGCCGTCCAGGCCGTCATGCATGTTCTCCCAGCTGTAGGCCCAGCTGCGGATCAACGGCTGGTTGGCCGGCGCATCGCCCACGCCGGAGGGAATCAGCACATGCACGATCGGTTTCGGCTGGGCCGGCAGCGTGTCGGCACTGCGGCGTCGTGAGCCTGCACCCTTCGGCAGCGCCATCACTGTGCTGCGTTCGGCCAGCGGATAGCGCCCGTCGATGTAGCGGCGCAGGGTATCCAGGTTGGTGTAGTCGGGCAGCGCCTGGCTGTCGATGACATAGGTCTGTTTGACCGTGCCATCGGGCTCGGCGCCTTCGCGCACGTCATACGCCCAGATCTCCTGGATCGGCGTTTCCTGTTCAACGTTGCTGAAACGCAGCACGCCCCCGGTCTGTGCCGGAATGTCGTCGACGCTGCGCACCACACCTCGCGCACGCGTCGCCAGCACCTGCGTGGCGTGCGCGGCATCGCGGCCATGGGCCAGCGTGCCGAACGCCGCACCGCGGATCTCCACGCGGTTGACGGTCTCGCCGGCCGGCACGGTTAAATCCAGGTGCTGGCCGCTTTCCACATAGGTGTTCCAGTCCGGCAACTGGAAGTAGTCGTTGCGGCCTGGCAGCCGCGAGCGATTGTAGACACCCGGCCAGGTGGTCTCGGCGATGCCGTCGGTAGCCTTCCACATCCACGCCTTCATATCGCGGGTATCGGCAAATTCGATCTTGCGGATGCGCGTGCTGGTTGCGGTCAATGCCGGTGGCGGTGCGCCGTCCCAGCCGAAGCGATGGCGCCAGGCGCGGTCATCGCCGGCGCTGGCAACAGCACTGGTGACGGCCTTGCCACGCGCGAGCGCACTGACGGCCGCAGCATCAAGCATGCGGTCGTACACGCGGATGTGCTGGAAATCGCTGCCACGCAGGAAGTTGTAGCGGCTCTGCACCTGGTAGGGCGCCATCACCCGTCCGGCCAGGCCGAGCTGGTCCAGCGCCGCGTCGTAGTCCCCCGTTGCCCGTGCGCGCGCCACCTCGCGGCCATCGACGAACAGGCGCACGCCCAGGTCTTCATCCCAGGCGAAGGCCAGGTGCAGCCACTGGTCCGCGCGCGGCGGCGTGTCCATGCGGAACGACACGCGCGTGCGGGCGAGGTTGGCATCGGTGACGAACGCATCGAAGCCGTGCCCGTTCCAGTCGATGCGCAGCCAGGCCATGTCCCAGCTGCTGTGGTCGGCATAGCCGACGCGGAAGATCACGAACGGTGCTTCGCCCACCGCATAGCGCGCGCGCCAGTCGAAGGCGAGGGTGCCGCGCTGGGCGAGGATGTTACCGGGCGCATCCCAGGCCAGCACACCGTCGTCCTGCCATTGGATTGCCTTGCCGCGCGCTCCGTCGTCGACGATGTCGACCTTGTCGCGGAAGTTCGGCACCGCCTCACCCTGCGCCACCACGGCCTCAAGGCCTTTGCCGGCATCGACATGGAACAGCAGCGTGGGCGCATCGGTGGCGGCCATCGCGGGGCCGGCAGCCAGGGCCACTGCGAGTTGCAGGCAGCGGGACAGGGTCGAGCGGTGCGGCATCAGGCGTTTCCTTTCAACGGGCGACGGCCGGCGGGGGCCGCCGGACCGTAGCAAGGCCACGCCGCGACGGCACCTTGCGGCGCAGCAGCGATCGTGGCGAACGACGGCGTGCCGGGTGGCACGCCGTCGGCGTTGCTCAGAACTTGTAGCGCAGCCCCAGCAGGTACTGGCGGCCGGTCTCGGTGTACTGCAGCGGCAGGCGACCGGTCAGCGGCGAGTACACCCACTCGTCGGAGGCTTCGTTGGTCAGGTTGATGCCTTCCAGGCTCAGTTCCAGCTGGTCGCTGATCTTGTAGCGGATGGACGCATCGAACACCGTGGTACCGGTCATGCCGTGGTAGCCGTCGAGGTTGAAGCCGGTTTCCTGGCCTGGTGCCTGGGTCAGGTAGTCATCGCGGTTGGTGGCCGAGATGCGCCCCGCGAATTTCTCGCCTTCATAGAACAGCGTGGCGTTCCACGACGACTTCGACAGGCCGGTCAGGTCGGTCTTCATCACCGGTTGCCCGGCCGCGTTGATGTACTGGATCTTCGATTCCACCCAGGTGTAGTTCAACTGCACGCCCAGGTTGGCCCACTTGCCCGGCAGGAAGGTGAAGGGCTGGGTGTAGTTGGCTTCCACGCCGTGCAGTTCGCCGCCCGGGGTGTTGACCGGCTTGCTGTAGGTGAAGTCATCGGTGGCCGAGGCGCCGGTGCCGACCAGCAGCGAGGCCGGCAGGCCGCTGTCGCTGTACGGACGCACTTCGCGGGTGGTCTGCACGAAGCTCTCGATGTCCTTGTAGAACAGGCCGATGCCCGCCATTGCGCCTTCGGCGAAGTACCACTCGAAGCCGAGGTCGACATTGGTCGCACGGATCGGATCCAGCACTGGGTTGCCACTGGAGATGGTGCGTGCGCCACCGGCCACCGCCACCGTCGCGCCCGGCGTCAGGCTGCCCAGCCCCGGACGGCTCATCACCTTGGCCGCACCCAGCCGGATCAGGAAGTCCGGGGTGACCTCAGCCACCAGGTTGAACGAGGGCAGGGTGTCGTCGTAGGTGCGGCTGACCGTGGTTTCGACGGTGCCGTTGGCCAGCGTCGACTGCCCGGTGGACGACTGCTTGGTGCGCACGTAGCGCACGCCGAAGTTGCCCGACAACGGCAGCGAGCCCAGTTCGGTGGAGAACTCGCCCATCAGGTAGGCGCCACGGTCCTTCTCTTCGACGCTGCGCACGTTGTTGGCGCGCGGGGCAACGGCGAAGGTGCCGCTGTTGCTGTAGATGTCCAGCTGTTCGGCGATCGCATCCAGGTCCGGCACGACCCAGTTCGACGGACTGCCGCTGATGCCCTTCAGTCCGGCCTGCTCGGTCAGGTCCGCGGGCACGATCTTGCTGCCGCCGGCGAAGTTGGGCACGGCCAGTTCGCTGGCGCGGCGCAGTTCGACGGTCTTGAACGTGTAGTCCTTGGCCAGCACGCCGCCCTTCAGTCGGAAGCCCGGGCTGATGTTCCAGTTGAAGTCGATCTGGCCGGTATCGAAGTCGTTGTCCACGTACTGCGGACGCAGGCGGATCTCGGCCAGTTCCCAGCCATTGGGATCGGTCGGGTCGATGCCGTAGTTGAGCACGGGTGCACGGCTGTTGCCGCGGTAGTCGTAGCTGTAACCCTTGACGTCGTACTTGTCCATGATGACCGTGGTCTGCACCGGATTCTCGTGCTTGGAGCGCGAGATGCCGAGCTTGCCGGACAGGGTGAAGTCATCGCCGAAGCGGTGCTGGCCGTTCAGCGCGATCTGCTTGAACTCGGTGCTCCACTCGTCGTGGCGGTTCTCGGTGCGGATGTCGACGTTGTCGAATTCGCCGTAGAGCAGTGCGTTGTCGCGGATCTCGCCATTCTTGACGATGGTGGCCGGCTTGCCGGACAGGCGTGCGTTCGCGTTGGCGCCGCGACTGAAGGAGATCGCTTCGATGTAGTGCTCGTCGCGCGTCGCATCGATCTTCGAGTACAGCGCATCCAGCGAGATCTCGGTGGCGTCGTTCGGCTTCCACTGCAGCGAACCGGTTACGCCCAGCCGCTTCTGTTCGTGTTCCATCTGCACATAGCGCGGGAAGCGCGGATGGAACACGTTGGCGCCACGCGCGGCGGCGAACGGCGAGGATGCGGCGAAGTTGCCGTTGCTCGGGCCGTTGGCCCAGCGGCCGGTGTTGGAGCCTTCCTCCAGCGCCTGGCGCTCGGAATAGGCCACCGACAGCAGTGCGCCGAAGGTGCCATCGGCGAACGTGTTGGAAACCAGCGCGGCGATGCGCGGGTCGGCCTTCTCGGCCATCGCGTTGTAGCTGGCCTGGCCACTGGCGGCGAAAGTGAAGCCGTCGTAGTCGAACGGACGCGCGGTGCGCAGATCGACGGTGGCGCCCAGCGAGCCCTCCTCGACGTCGGCCGAGGCGGTCTTGCGCACCAGCAGCTGCGAGAACAGGTCCGAGGCGAACACGTTGAAGTCGAAGCCACGGCCGCGGTTGGTGCCGCCGCTCTGGTCACCGGCGCCGACCGTGGTCAGCGCTTCCATGCCGTTGATGCGCACGCGGGTGAATTCCGGGCCGAGGCCACGCACCGAGATGTTGCGGCCTTCGCCGGCCTCACGGGTGATGACCACGCCGGGGATGCGCTGCAGCGACTCGGCCAGGTTCAGGTCGGGGAACTTGCCGATGTCCTCGGCAACGATGGCATCGACCACGCCGGCTTCGCCGCGCTTGATGTCCAGCGCCTTCTCCACGCTGGCGCGGTAGCCGGTGACGGTGACCGTATCCAGGTCGGTGGCGTTCGGGTTGGCGCTCTGCTGCTGCGCGCCGGCGTTGCCTGCCAGGGCCAGTGCTACGGCCAACGCGAGCAAGGTAACCGGTGTCTTTTTTTCATGGTTCCGAGAATGCATGCCTTTCCCCTCTCCCAAAGGTCTGGTATCGCGGCTGTTTCAGCGTGATGACACCGCTGGTCAGGCCGGACGTTAACAGCACGTTCCCGATCCGGCATCTTGCACCGCAACAGATCTGAAATGTCTCCAAGACGCTTGCAGGACAATGCTTCCAACAGTTTGGTAGGCTTAGGGCAAGGCCGGGCGGGATTGAAATGACACCGCTAGCCAATTCCACGCCCCACGCGTGGTCCACTACCACGCCGCCCAGTGTCACATGCGGGCGGCACGCGTGAAGGAGCAGAAATGGGTCGTATCGTGTGTTTCGGGGAATTGCTGCTGCGCCTGGGTGCACCCGGTCGCGAACTGCTGCTGCAATCGCCGCAGCTGCAGGTGCACGTCGGCGGCGCCGAGGCGAACGTGGCTGTCTCGCTGTCCCGTTTTGGACATGACGTGGCCATGGTCAGCACCGTCGCCGGCAACGCGCTCGGCGCGCATGCGCTGGCCGAACTGCGCCGGCATGGCGTCGATACGCGCGGCGTGCGCGAGGATGCCGAGGGCCGCATGGGCCTGTATTTCCTGACCACCGGCGCGGTGCAACGGGCCAGTGAAGTGGTCTATGACCGTGCCGATTCCGCATTCGCCAACAGCACTGCCGCCGACTACGACTGGCCGGCGCTGCTGCAGGGCGCGCAGTGGCTGCACCTGTCCGGGGTCAGCCCGGCGCTGGGTCCGGACGTGGCCCAGGCCACGCTGGCCGCAGCGCGCGCCGCCCGTGCGCTGGGCGTGCGTGTGTCCTTCGATGGCAACTTCCGGCCGAAGCTGTGGCAACGTTGGGGCGGCGATGCGCAGGCGATCCTGCACGAACTGTTCGCGCAGGCCGACATCGTCTTTGCCGATTACCGCGATATCGAAGTCATCCTCGGCCAGCGCTTCGAACAGGCCGACGTGGTCGCGCGCGTGGAAGCGGCGGCCGCAGCGGCATTCGACGCATTCCCGCAGCTGCAGTGGCTGGCCTGCACCCAGCGGCAGACGCTGAGCGTGGACCACCATGCGCTGGGCGCGCTGCTGCTGCGCCGCGATGGCACCCGCGCACAGGCACCGGTACGCCAGCTGCAGGGCATTGTCGACCGCATCGGCGGTGGTGATGCCTTCGCGGCAGGGATCCTGCATGGCATCCTGTCCGCCTTCGATGCCGACGCCACCGTGCGCTTCGGCCTGGCCGCCGGGGGCCTGAAGCACTCCATTCCCGGCGATTTCAATCCCGTCAGCGAAGCTGATGTGTTGGCCCTGATGGGCGAGGAGCGATTCGATGTCCGGCGCTGATCCACGCGTTCGTGCGGTACTGAAACTGGCACCGGTGATTCCGGTGTTCACCCCCGATGACATCGACGATGCGGTGCAGGTCGCGCAGGCGCTGTTCCGTGGTGGCCTGCCGGTGATCGAGGTGACCCTGCGCACGCCGCGTGCACTGGAAGCCATCAAGGCAATGGTCGAAGCGGTACCGGATGCGGTGATCGGTGCCGGTACCGTGCTCGATGCCGCACAGATGCAGGCCGTGAAGGAAGCCGGCGGCCGCTTCGCGGTGTCGCCCGGGGCGACGCCACGGCTGTATGCCGCCGCACGCGATGCCGATCTGCCCTACCTGCCGGGTGTGGCTACCGGTTCGGAGCTGATCGTCGGCCTGGAACATGGCCTGGATACCTTCAAGTTCTTCCCCGCCGTGCAGGCCGGGGGTGCGGCGATGCTGTCGGCATGGCACGGCCCGTTCGCTGATGTGCGCTTCTGTCCGACCGGCGGCATCAGCGCGCAGACCGCGAGCCAGTTCCTGCACCTGCCCAACGTGCTGTGCGTGGGCGGCTCCTGGCTGACCACCGCCGCGCTGATGCAGACCCGCGACTGGGACAGCGTCGAGCGCCTGGCGCGCGAAGCCGCGGTGCTGGCGGGCTGATCCCTCGGCCCCTGCTGGAGCCGGGCACAGGCCCGGCGCCAGCGCATCCGCTCAAGCGCGTGGCGTACCCAGGCGCCGGTACAGAGTGCTGCGGTTGATCCCCAGCCGCTTGGCCGCCGCACTGACGTTGCCCCGGCACTCGGCCAGCGCCTGGCGCATGGCCGCCTCGGCGATCTCCTCCAGCACTCCGCTGGCAGGCAGTGCTGGCGCGGCCGTCGTGCCAGCACGTACGTCCGCCGGCAGCAGCTGCGGCTCCACCGCTTGACCCGGCTCAGCCAGGGCGGCCAGCGTGCGCAGGCAGGCGCTCAGCTGGCGCAGGTTGCCGGGCCAGGCATGGGCCACCAGTGCCGCGCGCGTCTGCGCAGACAACACATGGCCGTGTCCCAGCTGCTGCCACAGCGCATCCACCACGGCAGCCCGATCAGGATGCTGCCGCAGCGGTGCCAGGGTCACCACGTGGTCGGCGATGCGGTAATACAGATCCGCACGGAAGCGGCCTGCATCCACCGCCTGCGGCAGTTCGCAGTGACTGGCGCAGACCAGCGCGAAATCCAGTTTCACCGGCTTGCCGCCACCCAGCGGTGACAGCTCGCGCTCCTGCAGCACGCGCAGCAGACGCGGTTGCAGCGCCAACGGCATGTCGCCGATCTCATCGAGGAACAACGTACCGCCCTCGGCCTGCCGCAGCAGGCCTGGGCTGCCCTGGCGGCGCGCGCCGGTGAACGCACCGTCCTCGTAGCCGAACAGTTCTGCTTCGATCAGTCCCTCCGGCAGCGCCGCGCAGTTCACCGCGACGAAGGGCTTTCCGGCACGCGTGCTGCGTGCGTGCAGTTCGCGCGCGAAGACTTCCTTGCCGGTGCCGGTCTCGCCCTGCAGCAGCACCGGCAATCCGGCCTGCAGCACACGTCCTGCATTGGCCAGCTGTTGCTGCTGCGCGGTATCGAACAGTGGACCCTGCGCATGGGCCGACGCCTGCGCAGCCGCCACCGGCGTGGCCACACTGCGTCGCGACGCGCGTGCTTCGCGCACGCCGTACAAACGACGACCCTGGCGATCAAGCAGCACGCCGTCATCGGCCAGCCGCGACAGCGGCTGTTCGAACAAAGCTTCGTACGGCGTGCGGCCGATATCCTGCCGATCGAGCCCGAACAGCGCCAGCCCGGCACGATTGGCCGCGATCAAGCGTCCGCCGCGGAAGCCGAGCACGCCCTCGCGCGCACTGCCGAGCAGCGCGGGTTGATGATGCAGGCGCAGCAGCTCGCAGTCGGCCAGGCCGTCGGCGAAACCGCGGTGCTCGATCTGCGCTACCGCCTGCCGCACCAGTGCCAGTGCATGCAGGTGCGGCAACCGCGCATCACCGGATACGTCGAGCACACCCAGGCACTGCCCGTAGGGATCGAGGATCGGCACCGCCGAACAGGTGAGGATGCCGTGCGGGGCGAAGTAGTGTTCGCCGCCACGCACCTGCAGCGCGCGTCCGTCCACCAGCGCGGTGCCGATCGCGTTGGTGCCGACCGTGCCTTCGTCCCAGCGCATGCCGGGCATCAGCGCGACACGACCGGCCTTGTCGAGGAAACCGGTGTTGCCTTCGGCGTCGAGGATCCAGCCGTCTTCATCGGTCAGCAGCACGATGCTGCCGCTGTGGGTCATTTCCGCCGCCAGTCCCTCCAGCTCCGGGCGCGCCTGTCGCCACAGGCGCTCGCGGCGCTGGCGCAGCTCGCGCAGGCGGTGGTCGGTCAGCGGTTCGGCGCTCGGCTGCGCATCCACCAGCAGGCCGTGCCGCTGGCAGCGCTGCCAGGAATGCAGGATCGCCTCGGGCACCGCGCCGACCGGGGCAGCGCCGCGCTCGAAGAAACTGCGCCGGGCACTGCCCAAGCGGGGATCGGGAGCAAGCGGGGACACCGACAGCCTCCTGTGTCGCACATTGCGACAGTTGTTGCGGGACCTGTCCCGATTAACAGCACACCCCGCGCCGGCCTGCAACGGCCACACCTGCTGCACTGCGGCAGCCTGCGCGACACGATGACCGATGGCCGGGCGATGAAGGCGTGATGCAGCGCAGCAGGCCAGGGTTGGCATCGTCCTTGCGCCTGTGGATGCACCACGCCCACCACAGGAGCCGCCATGAACGCCGTACCGTCCACCCGCCCGCATGCCACCGATCCGCGCTCCCTGTTCAAGCCGCGCTATGGCAACTACATCGGTGGCGAATGGATCGCGCCGCGCAGCGGACAGTACTTCGACAACATCTCGCCGGTGAACGGCCGGGTGTTCACTGAAGTGGCCCGCTCCAACGCCGAGGATATCGACGCCGCACTCGATGCCGCGCACGCCGCCAAGGATGCCTGGGGCCGCACATCGGCCGCACACCGTGCACTGCTGCTCAACCGCATCGCCGATCGCATCGAACAGAACCTGGAACTGCTGGCCCACGCCGAGACCTGGGACAACGGCAAGCCGATCCGCGAGACGCTCAACGCCGACGTGCCGCTGATGGCCGACCACTTCCGCTACTTCGCCGGTTGCCTGCGCGCGCAGGAAGGCAGCCTGTCGCAGATCGACGACGACACCGTGGCCTACCATTTCCACGAACCGCTGGGCGTGGTCGGGCAGATCATTCCGTGGAACTTCCCGCTGCTGATGGCGGCCTGGAAACTGGCGCCGGCACTGGCCGCCGGCAACTGCGTGGTGCTCAAGCCGGCCGAGCAGACCCCGGCATCGATCCTGGTGCTGATGGAAGTGATCGGCGACCTGCTGCCGCCGGGCGTGCTCAACGTGGTCAACGGCTTCGGCCTGGAGGCGGGCAAGCCGCTGGCCAGCAGCCCGCGTATCGCCAAGATCGCCTTCACCGGCGAGACCTCCACCGGCCGCCTGATCATGCAGTACGCCAGCCAGAACCTGATTCCGGTGACGCTGGAACTGGGCGGCAAATCGCCGAACCTGTTCTTCGCCGACGTGATGGCCGAGGACGATGATTTCCTCGACAAGGCGGTGGAAGGCTTCGTCATGTTCGCCTTCAACCAGGGCGAGGTCTGCACCTGCCCGTCGCGCGCGCTGGTGCAGGAATCGATCTACGAACGCTTCATGGAACGCGTGCTGGAACGCGTGGCAGCGATCCGGCAGGGCAATCCGCTGGACCCGAACACCATGGTGGGGGCGCAGGCATCGGGCGAACAGCTGGAGAAGATCCTGTCCTACATCGCCATCGGCCGCGAGGAAGGCGCCGAGGTGCTGATCGGTGGCGGCAAGGCCGCGCTCGGTGGTGATCTGACCGGCGGCTTCTATGTGCAGCCGACCGTGTTCAAGGGTCACAACGGCATGCGTGTGTTCCAGGAGGAGATCTTCGGGCCGGTGGTGTCGGTGACCACGTTCAAGACCGAAGAAGAAGCATTGCAGATTGCCAACGACACGCTGTACGGGCTGGGTGCCGGTGTCTGGAGCCGCGATGCCGCGCGCCTGTACCGGGTGGGCCGCGCGATCCAGGCCGGGCGGGTATGGACCAACTGCTATCACGCCTACCCGGCACACGCCGCGTTCGGCGGCTACAAGCAGTCGGGCATCGGCCGCGAGAACCACCGGATGATGCTCGACCACTACCAGCAGACCAAGAACCTGCTGGTCAGCTACGCACCGAAGAAGCTCGGCTTCTTCTGAGGATTGATCGGGATCAAGGCGCGGGCATGGGGCCAGCGCCATCCTGTCTGCAAGCGCACTACGGAGAAGCACGCATGAACAGAACCATGAAGGCCGCCGTCGTCCGTGAGTTCGGCAAGCCGCTGGTCATCGAAGAAGTCGTGGTACCGCGCCCGGGGGCGGGCGAGGTGCTGGTCAAGATCGAGGCCTGTGGCGTCTGCCACACCGACCTGCACGCCGCCGAGGGCGACTGGCCGGTGAGACCGAACCCGCCGTTCATCCCCGGCCACGAGGGCGTGGGGCACGTCGTGGCCGTGGGAGGCGGGGTAGGGCACATCAAGGAAGGTGACAGGGTCGGCATCCCCTGGTTGTACTCGGCGTGTGGCCATTGCGAACACTGCCTGGGGGGCTGGGAAACGCTGTGCGAAACGCAGCGCAATACCGGCTACTCGGTCAACGGCGGCTTCGCCGAGTACGCACTGGCCGATGCCAACTATGTCGGCCTGCTTCCGAAGGAAGTGGGCTTCGTGGAGATCGCGCCGGTGCTGTGCGCGGGCGTCACCGTGTACAAGGGCCTGAAGGTCACCGACACCAAGCCCGGTGACTGGGTGGCGATCTCCGGCATCGGCGGCCTCGGCCACATGGCCGTGCAGTACGCCAGCGCGATGGGCCTGAACGTTGCAGCCGTGGACGTGGACGACGCCAAACTGGCGCTGGCCAGGCGCCTGGGCGCGCAGGTCACCGTCAACGCGCGCACCACCGATCCGGCTGCGTTCCTGAAGAAGGAGATCGGCGGCGCGCATGGTGCGCTGGTCACCGCGGTTTCGCCGAAGGCCTTCGAACAGGCGCTGGGGATGGTCCGTCGCGGCGGCACGGTCTCGCTCAACGGCCTGCCACCGGGCAACTTCCCGCTGGACATCTTCGGCATGGTGCTCAACGGCGTCACCGTGCGCGGTTCGATCGTCGGCACCCGCCTGGACCTGCAGGAATCGCTGCGGTTCGCCGCCGAAGGCAAGGTCGCCGCCACGGTCAGCACCGACCGCCTGGAGAACGTCAACGATGTGTTCGCGCGCATGCACGCGGGCACCATCGAAGGCCGCGTGGTGATCGACTTCGCTGCCTGACCCCCTGTGCATGGCCGCCGTGTCCGTTTCCCTCTCCCACGGGCACGGCGGCCATGCCGATCTGCCGACAGCGCCGGGCAGCCTGGCGGCCGTACAATGCGCGCATGCCCGCCACGCTCAAGACCATCTTTCTCTCCCTGCTCGCCCTGATCGGCGCGTTGCTCGCGCTGACCCTGGTCAGCAGTGCGGCAGGCTGGCTGCCATCGCTGCTGGGCCTGACGCCGGGAAGCGAGGCACAGCTCGGTTGGGACCTGGCATTCACCGTGCTCGGCGGTATCGCCGCCATTGCCTTTGCCACCTACTACGCGCCGTGCTGGCCACGCGCGCATGGCACCTCGATCTGGTCGTTGCTGGTGCTCGGCGCGGGCTATGGCCTGTGGGTGATGGGGGGCGATTTTCCGCGCTGGTTCGTCATCGGCCTGCTGGTTTCACTGCCGGTGCAGTTGTTGCTGGGCTGGTGGTTAGGCCGCCGCGCGTCGCGCGATCCGCGCTGAGCGCGCACGGTCAATACTGGCCGCTTCTGCTTCAACGCGTCGATGCCCGTATACGGGTAGTGCCGGCCGCTGGCCGGCAACCTCGATGATCCTGCAGCTGCCGGCCAGCGGCCGGCATTACCGCTGCAGCGTCGGCAGCGTCTGCTTCAGCGTGTCGATGCCCTGCCACGGATCCGCCTTCAAGCGCTTCGCCCGTGCCAACGCCTTGTCCATCGGAAACGCATCGGCAGCGTTCACCCGCGCCAGTTCCTCCCAGCGCAGTGGCACCGCCACGCCCGCGCTCTCGCGCGCACGCAGCGACCACGAACACACGCTGGTCGCACCGCGTGTATTGCGCAGCCAGTCGATGAAGATCACCCCGCTGCGCTTGGCCTTGCTCATCGTCGCCACGTAGCGGTCCGGCGCCTGTTCGGCCATCGCCTGCGCGAACGCTTCGCAGAACGCTTTCGCGTCCTCCCAGTCTGCCTTCGGCTGCAATGGCACCACCACATGCACGCCCTTGCCACCGGACAACCGCACGAAGCTCTGCAGCCCGGTTTCCTGCAGCCGATCGCGCACATCACGCGCGCCGCGCTTGACGTCGGCCCAGCTCACGCCCTCACCTGGATCAAGATCGAACACCAGCCTGTCGGGATGCTCGGGATCGGCCACCGTCGCCCCCCAGGGATGCAGCTCCAGGGTGTTCATCTGCACCAATTGCAGCAGCCCGCGTTCGTCATCGATGTAGACGTAGTCCTCGCGCCCGCTCTTCTGCTGCAGCGGCACTGCATGCACGGCGTCGCCCAGGCCCTGGCCGTGGTGCTTCTGGAAGAAACAGGCTTTGCCCACGCCATCGGGACAGCGCAGCAGCGACAGCGGTCGTCCACTGATTTCCGGCAGGATCCAGCGTGCCATCTGCCGGTAGTAGTCGGCGACGTCACCCTTGCTGAGCTTCTTCTTCGCAAATACCACGCGCTCGGGATGGGTGATGGCAACGTCGTCGCCGTCATCGGCCGGTGCTGCACTCATCGCCAGGTCCTCTTTCTTCTTGTCGCTGCGCAGTCGCTTGAAGCTGGCCTGGCGCAGCAATCCTTCCTTGCCCCAGCCGCGGAACGCGACCTCGGCCACCGTCACCGGCTTCACCCAGCGCACGCTGGCCGCACGGAAGGGGACATGCGACGGCAGCTGCAGCACCGCGGCCTTCACCGCCAGCGGCGCCAGCGTGGCCGACAGCGCGCGCAGGCTCTCATCGTCGAAGCCGGTACCGACCCGACCGACATAGCGCAGGCCGCCCTTGTCCGGCGTGGCCAGCAGCAGCGAGCCGAATCCCACCCGCGAGCCTTTTGGCGCGGTGTGGCCGATGATCAGGAATTCATCGGTGTCCTCGTGCTTCACCTTCACCCAGCTGCGTGCGCGGGTGTTCACATAGGGCGCGTCGATCTGCTTGCTGACGATGCCTTCGAAGCCCGCCTTGCCGCTGGCGTCGAACACCGCCGGGCCGTGGTCGACGACGTGCTCGCTGAAGGCCAGCGTGCCAACTGCATCGCCGATCAGCTCTTTCAGCAGTGCCTTGCGTTGCAGCAGCGGCGCGCGGCTGATATCGACCCCGGCCACGCCCGGCAGATCGAACACGATGTAGCGCAGCGGTTGTTTCGAGCTGCCGTCGATGACCCGCTGCAGCGCGGCGAAGTCGCTGCGGCCGTTGTCATCCAGCACCACCAGTTCCCCATCCAGGCGCGCATCGCTTACCGGCAGCGCCTGTACGGCCTGCACCACCTCGGGAAAATCCGCCGTCCAGTCCAGCCCATTGCGCGAGCGCAGTTTCACCTCGCCCTCGTGCAGATCGGCCAGCAGCCGGTAGCCATCCCACTTGATCTCGTGCAGCCAACGCTCGCCGTCCGGTGCGCTGTCGCGATGATCAGTGAGCTGGGGTTTGAACTGGCGCGGGTAGCTCTTGTCACGCGCCCCATCCAGCTTCAGCGCACGCGAATGCCAGCGTGCATCGGCCTTGCGTGGATGTGCGGTACGCGGCGCTGGCGCCGCCTTCTTCGCAGAGGCGCGGGGCGCCTTCGCAGATCTGGGTGCTGGTGCGTGCAGCAGATCGTCCGCTTCGGCATCCCGTGCCTGCTCGTCGTCGCGCTTGATCAGCAGCCACTGCACCTGGCGCCCCTTCATCGCCGTGCGCACCAGCTTCCAGCCACCCGCCAGACGCTGCCCATGCAGCACGAAGTCGATCTTGCCGGCCGCCAGCGCCTGCAGCGGATCGCCTTCGCAGGCCCAGCTGCCGTGGTCGAATACGTCGACGTGACCAGCGCCGTAGTGTCCTTCCGGAATGTCACCTTCGAAGCCGGCATAGGACAGCGGATGGTCTTCCACCTCCACCGCCAGGCGCTTCTCACCCACCCGCAGCGACGGCCCCTTCGGCACCGCCCAGCTCTTCAGCACGCCATCCATTTCCAGGCGGAAATCGTAGTGGCGGCTGCTGGCGTGGTGCAGTTGAACCACGAAGATCGGCCGTCGCTTCGGGTTGCCCCGTGCAGGCGTTTCATCCGGCTCGGGGGTCTGCCCGCTGCCTCCGCCCAGCCGACGCTTGCGCCGGTACTGATGCAACGACATGGCTCAACCTGCCTTGCGTCGCGCGACGGTTTTCTTTGCAGCCTTCTTCGCCGGGGCCTTTTTTGCCGGTGTCTTCTTCGCCGCTGCCTTCCTTGCCGGAGCCTTGCCCGCGGCCACCTTCTTCGCCGGCGTTCGCTTGTTGGCATCCAGGCTCTTCTGCAGCAGCGACATGAAGTCCACCACGTTGGTGCTGGCATCTTCGCGCGGTGCCGGCTCGTCTTCTACCTTGGTCGTGCCGCCCTTAGACTTGATGCGCTTGTTCAGCACCTGCTGCAGGCGTTCGCGGAATTCATCGTGGTACTGCGACGGATCCCAGTCGCCGGCCATCGACTCGATCAGCTGCTCGGCCATCGCCGTTTCCTTGCTGGTGATGCGGTAATCGGCGAGCTTTCCACTGGGCAGCGTGTAGTCGTCAGGCTCGACCAGTTCCTGTGGATAACGCAGGATCATCAGCACCAGTGCGTCACCGTTGGGCATCACCGCGCACAGGTACTCGCGCGTGCGCACCACCACCCGGGCGATACCGACCTTGCCAGTGCTGCGCAGCGTTTCCCGCAGCAGCACGTAGCCTTTCTCGGCCTTTTTACCCGGCACCAGCAGATAGGGCTTCTCGTAGTAGCGCGGATCGATCTGGCTGGCGTCGACGAAGGTTTCCACCTCCACCGTTTCATGGCTTTCCGGCGCCGCCGAACGGATATCGTCTTCCTCCAGCACAACGTAGCTGCCCTTGTCGTACTCGAAGGCTTTGACGATGTCCTTCCACGGCACTTCTTCGCCGGTATCGGCGTTGACCCGTTCGAAGCGGATCGGTTTGCGGTCGCGCGAGTCCAGCATGCGGAAGTGCAGGTCGACCTTGCGCTCACCGGACATCAACGAGACCGGTACGTTGAGCAGGCCGAAGGAAAGCGTACCGGTCCAGATCGGGCGGGCCATGATGCGCACCTGGGTTTCAGCAGGGGTAGCCAGCTTCGGCCGGCTACCGTGAAACAACCGTGTCGGCAACGTGCACGCCGTGCGGGTAGTGCCGCTGGCCGGCATCCCCAGGCTTCAAGGCGCTGCCGGCGAGCGGCCGGCACTACTGCAGCAGTGGCCTCACCGCGGCGGCAGGGATGTGGTCCAGCGCGCGCCAGGCATCTTCCACCACCGGCTGCGCCTGTGCCCAGTTCAGGCGCGACTGTCCACGCATCTGGTCCCAGTGCTCGGCCAGTTCGCCACTGGTATCGGCCTCACCGCCACGCGGCCAATCAGCGGCATGGGTGGTCAGTGCGAAGGCATACACCGGGCACAGATCGCGCCAGTTGCGATGCCCCTGTCCGCGGCGTTCCTCGTAGTCGCTCAGCATGTACTGCAGGTAATCCTGCGCCACCGCTTGGGGATCCTCCATGCGGCGCGTCCGGCGCTGCGTGCTGCGCTGGCCCAGCGGATCCAGCAGGGCGTTGAACACGGACGGGGCGGGGCGTTCAAGACGGGGCATGGCCGGCTCCTGCAGCAGGGCGGGTGGGCAGGAATACGCGCGGTGCCGTTATCCAGTCGTGACAAAGATGTTCATGACGCCAGGTTCGCAGTGGCTTTACCTCGTCCGCGCTGTAGTGGAGGCCTACCGGAGGAATGCCCCATGACCACCACCCGTGCCCCCCTGCGTGAGAACCACACCCCCGAGCCGGGCGAGCAGCGCGGCAAACACGATCTGGCCGACGCCGAGGACCGCGGTGCGGGCATGTCGACACCAGACGAGGGCGCGTTGCCTGTCGTACGTCGTCCTGAACAGGCCGCTCAGGACCGCAAGGACTGCGGTGATCGCAACCGCGGTGGCCAGGAAAGCCCGCTGAAGCGGCGCGAGCGCAAGCAGCATGCCAGCGACAACCAGGACGAGGCGCTGGAAGAAACCTTCCCGGCCAGCGATCCGACCTCGCCGTTCGTGCCGGCCAAGGCCCCGGATTGACGGATAGTGCCGGCCGCTGGCCGGCAACCCCCAAGTCCAGCACGGAGCGATGCCGGCCAGCGGCCCGCACTACCGCTTCAGCGCCATGACCACTGCAGGCCCACGCTGGCGCGGCGGTCCGGCCCCGGTTCGAAGAACCGGCCGTTGCCGTCGTTGACGATCACCGAGCCGATGTAGCGCTGGTCCAGCACGTTGTCGATGCGCGCGAATGCACGCAGTTCACCGGCCTGCAGCCTCCAGCTGCGCCCAGCCTCCAGGTTCAGCAGCGCGTATCCCGGCGCGCGCTCGGTGGCGATGTCGTTCACCACCACGTCGCTGCTGGCGGCAGCTTCCAGCGCCCACTGCCAGTCCCCCGGCGACCATTGCAGGCGCGCATATGCCTGCTGCCGGGGCACGCCGGGCAGGCGGCTGCCGGCGGCAACCACGGTGTCTGGCACGGCGCAGTTGCTGGCCGCACAGGCCAGGTAGGGCGAGCGCACCTGCGCCTGCAGCCAGGTCCAGGCCAGCTGCAGCTCCAGCTGCTCGGCCATCGGTTGCCGGTACTGCAGCTCCACGCCCTGGCGGCGGGTGCGGCCGATGTTGCGGTACGTGCTGCGGCCACTGGTGTTGCTGGCAACGGCCAGCTCATCGTCGGTATCTGCGCGGAACACGCTCACATCGAGCTGCCTTCCATCCTGCGCATGCCACTTGCTGCCCACTTCCAGGCTGCGGCTGCGGGCAGCCGCCAGATCCAGCGCCAGCCCGGCCTGGCCATCGGCGCGGTAGCCCAGTTCATTGAACGTCGGGGTTTCAAATCCACGGCCCACGGCCGCGTGCAGGCGCCACTGCGGGCTGGCCTCGAAGCTGACACCCGCCACCGGCGTGGTGGCCTGGTAGCGGCGGCGGCCGCTGTCGTCCGGGTTGCGCCCGACGATGTAGCGATCATCCGATTCGAAGCGCACCGTGCTGTGGCGGACTCCGGCCAGCAGCGACCAGCGCGGGCTCCATTGCCACCACGCCTGCGCGAACTGGTCCACGTTCTGCACGATGTCGATCTGGTCGCGACGCAGGCGACCGCGTACGCCCACGGTGCTGCCGATGAAGTTCTCGTAGCCAGTGCGGTGCTGGCGCTGGCGATCGGCATTCACGCCCACCACCAGATCCAGCGGGCGGCCCCACAGATCGCCGTTCCAGCCCCAGCGCGCGTCCAGGCCGCCGTAGCCGCCATCCAGGTCGATCACGCCACCGGCGTGCAATGGGTTGGCCTGTGGTCCCGGCGGAATCGGCAGGTACTGGCTCACCGCGCGCTGCCCGGCATAGCCCATCAGCTGCCAGCGCTGCGCACCGGCTTCCCGCGTCCAGCGCAGGCCGGCCTGCTGCTGGCGCACCGATTTGCGGGTGTTGTACTGGTGGGCCACTGCCGTCGCCTGGCGCGGGTCGGCCGCCACCTGCGCGCGGGTCAGGCCCAGCGGGTCCTGCGCGTTGGGCGCATGCAGCGCATTGAGCAGCAGTTCCAGGCGGCCGCCAGCGAGCTCGGTGCCCAGCCGCGCGTTCAACGATTCGCGGCGCGCACGGCTATGGTCACGCCAGCCATCGGTACTGAAATGGTTGGCGGCCACGTTGTAGTCGATGCCCTTGCCCGCCCCGCGCAGCTGCGCGCCGACGCTGAGCGTGTTGTCGGCACCGGCATTCACCCGCAGCCGCCACGGGTCACCGGCCTGGCCCTGCGCGCTCCACACCTGCAGCACGCCGCCGGAGGAATTACCGTACAACGCCGAGAACGGCCCGCGCAGCACCTCGATGCGCTCGGCACCGAGCAGGCTGGCGTGCGACAGCTGGCCCTGGCCATCGGGCATGGTCGCCGGCACCCCATCAATCAGCACCCGCACCCCGCGCACGCCGAAGGTCGAACGGGCGCCGAAGCCACGGATCGACAGCTGGGTGTCCTGTGCGAAGTTCTGCCGGTCCCTGGCCAGCAGGCCCGGCACCCCGCCCAGCGCCTCGGACAGCTGCGCGTTGGCGCCGCTACGGTCGGCATCGATCCACACCGTATCCAGGCTGGCGGGCAGGGCGAAGGGATCCACGCCCGGCACCCGCGCGGCCTGCACCTGCACGGCCGGCAGCGCGGTAGGCGATGGCTCGGCCCCCACCGCCAAAGGCGACAGCAGCAGGGTGGACAGCGGCAGGCAATGACGTCGTACGGCGGAATTCATGATTCAGGTTGATGGATCGGGCGGCAACGCACGCCATGGTACGGGCAGGCGGATGACGATGGCGGCGGCCAGCCCCGGCAGGCTTTGTTACGATGGGCTGTTTCCGGCCGAAAAGCCGCAAGCCGCGTGGCGCAATTCCTCCCCCTTTCCGTCTACCGAACGAGTACCGCCGTGTCCTTCTTTGCAAACGTGGAACTGGTCCCAGGCGACCCGATCCTGGGCCTGACCGAGGCGTACAACGCCGACAGCCGCCCGACCAAGGTCAACCTGGGTGTGGGCATCTACTACGACGAGAGCGGCCGCATTCCGCTGCTGCGCGCCGTCAAGCAGATCGAGCAGCAGCTCGCCAACGAAGCCAAACCGCGCGGCTACCTGCCGATCGATGGCCTGCCGGCATACACCCAGGCTACCCGTGAACTGGTGTTCGGCAAGGATTCGCCGCTGCTGGCCGCCGGCCGCGTCACCACCGCACAGACCGTCGGTGGCAGCGGTGCGCTGCGCGTCGGCGCCGACGTGCTGAAAAAGCTGCTGCCGCACGCCACCGTCGCGCTGAGCAACCCGAGCTGGGAAAACCACCGCGCCGTGTTCAGCGCCGCGGGTTTCGAGGTGGTCGATTACACCTACTTCGACCCGACCACCCACGGCGTCAACTTCGACGGCCTGCTGGCCGACCTCGGCAAGCTGGAAGCGGGCACCGTGGTGCTGCTGCACGCCTGCTGCCACAACCCCACCGGCGCCGACCTCACCGTCAGCCAGTGGAAGCAGGTCGCGCAGCTGCTGAAGGACCGCCAGCTGTTCCCCTTCATCGACATGGCCTACCAGGGCTTCGACAAGGGCATCGAGCAGGACGGCGCCGCCGTCCGCATCATCGCCGAGGCCGGCATCGACAGCTTCATCGTCGCCAACTCGTACTCCAAGTCGTTCTCGCTGTATGGCGAGCGCGTGGGTGCGCTGTCGATGGTGGCGCCGACCGCCGCTGACGCCAAGGCCGTGCAGTCGCAGGTCAAGCGCGTGATCCGCACGATCTACTCCAGCCCGTCCACCCACGGTGCTGCACTGGTTGCCGGCGTGCTGACCAACCCGGAACTGCGTGCGATGTGGGAGCAGGAACTGACCGAGATGCGCGAGCGCATCCACGCCCTGCGCCAGGGCCTGGTCGAGAAGCTGGCCGCCGCCGGTGCCCCGCAGTTCGGTTTCATCAACGAGCAGGCCGGCATGTTCTCGTACTCCGGCCTGAGCCGCGAACAGGTCGAGCGCCTGCGCGACGATTTCGGCATCTACGCCGTCGGCACCGGCCGCATCTGCGTGGCCGCGCTGAACCAGAACAACCTGGAATACGTCGCCAAGGCCGTGGCCACCGTCGCCAAGGGCTGAAGCACCACTCCAGTGGTTTGAAAACAAAGGCGCCGCAAGGCGCCTTTGTTTTTGGGTCCTGGTTTCGCCAAGGGTTGCTGTAGAGCCGAGCCTGCGCTCGGCTTGCGCGGCGTGACGGACGAAGAGCAGCCGAGCGCGGGCTCGGCTCTACAGAAGCAGAGCGCCCCGCTTCTGCAGCGCAACGCATCTGGAAACGATTACGCCTTCCCCGCTCACCCACGCGCAAGTCAGACCAGCGACAATAGGCGTTTCCCCGTTGCCGAGACCTGCCCGCCCATGTCCCGTACCTCGTTGACCCGCTTCCTGATCCAGCAGCAGCACGCCGGCCGCATCAACGCCGACCTGCGCCAGCTGATCGCGGTCGTCGCCCGCGCCTGCACCAGCATCTCCATCGCCGTCAGCAAGGGCGCCCTCGGTGGCGTGCTCGGCGAGGCCGGCACCGGCAACGTGCAGGGCGAAGCGCAGAAGAAGCTCGATGTCATCAGCAACGAGATCCTGCTGGAAGCCAACGCCTGGGGCGGTCACCTCGCTGCCTGCGCATCGGAGGAGATGGACCACAGCCAGCCCGTGCCGGACATCTACCCGCGCGGCGATTTCCTGCTGCTGTTCGATCCCCTCGATGGCAGCTCCAACATCGACGTCAACGTCTCCGTCGGCACCATCTTCTCGGTGCTGCGTTGCCCGACCAACGTCGAACTGCCTGGCGATGACGCCTTCCTGCAGCCGGGCAGCAAGCAGATTGCCGCCGGCTACTGCATCTACGGGCCCAGCACGCAGCTGGTGCTGACCGTCGGCCACGGTACCCACGCCTTCACCCTCGACCGCGAAACCGGCGAGTTCCTGCTGACCACCGAGAACATGCAGATCCCGGCGGCCACCCAGGAGTTCGCCATCAACATGTCCAACCAGCGCCACTGGGAAGCGCCGATGCAGGCCTATGTGGAAGATCTGCTGGCCGGCAAGGAAGGCCCGCGCGGCAAGAACTTCAACATGCGCTGGATCGCCAGCATGGTCGCCGACGTGCATCGCATCCTGACCCGCGGCGGCATCTTCATCTATCCGTGGGACAAGAAGGAACCGGGCAAGGCCGGCAAGCTGCGCCTGATGTACGAAGCCAACCCGATGGGGCTGCTGGTGGAACAGGCGGGCGGTGCAGCCTGGACCGGTCGCGAGCGCATCACCGACCTGCAACCCGACCAGCTGCACCAGCGTGTGCCGGTGTTCCTCGGTTCGCGCGAAGAGGTCGCCGAGGCCGTGCGTTATCACCAGGAGCATGACGCGAAGAGCGTCTGACAGCGGCCATCCCTACAGCGGTCATGGCAGATTGATGACATGACCGCAGGGTGACAGCAGCGGCTGCAAGCGGCACCATCAAGCCCTTGCCGTCGAAGGAATGCACGCATGCACGAGCCGGGCCCTGTCGATTTCATCGAGGTCATCCACAACGCCGTCCCCAGCGACGTGTGCGCAGCGATCGTCGCCCGCATGCGTGCAAGTCAGGGCCTGAAACCCGGTGCAGTGGGCAGCGGCGTGTTCCCGGAACTCAAGCACAGCAAGGATCTGCGGATCAGCGGCGTGGATGGCTGGCAGGATGTGGACCAGCAGCTGCAACAGGCGGTTTTTGCCGGCCTGCAGACTTATCTACGCCGTTATCCACAGGCATTGATCGCGCCGCTGATGTTGCAGATCCAGGACAGCGACGGCCAGCCGCGACGTCTGTCGGCCGAGGATTTTCCCGACATGGCGCCGGAGCAGCTCGCGGATCTGGCGCGCACCTGCCTGCGCCCGGGCGCAATCAACCTGCAGTGGTACGCAGCGGGCGAGGGCGGTTACCCGTACTGGCACTGCGAGCTGTACCCGAAGGACGCGCAGGCCGAGACCCTGCATCGGCATGTGCTGTGGACGCTGTACCTCAACGACGACTTCGACGAAGGCGAAACCGAGTTCCTGTTCCAGGGCCGGAAGATCGCACCGCGCACCGGCAGCCTGTTGATTGCGCCGACGGCGTTCACCCACACCCATCGTGGCAACCGCCCGCAGGGCGGCGACAAGTTCATCGCCACCAGCTGGATCCTGTTCCAGAGTGCGCAGAAGTTGTTTGGGGGAGGGTGATACAAACTGGTCACTCGAGGTTCCCAGCACCTTGTCCGGATCATGGAGCTGGCCCCCGAGATCCTGTGCTGTGGTGCGAGCAGTGGTGCTATCTCCTAAGGCAGACCACTACCCGGGCTGCCCTCGCTGATAAGAGAATCCCCAGATGCTGGCACGCCTTCCGATGCGCCCAGCTGACCCAGCGGCCTCCGGATGGCATTCAATTCATAGCTGAACTCGCGCATCTTGCAGTGGGCCTTCCAGCCCGCGGGGCTGTCGAGGTTGGTCGCATGGTCAGGCCAACTAAGATGGTCGGTGTGACCGAAACTGACGTCCTCGTTCCGGTCGGTGCCGACAGGGCTCGCCCCCAAACCACGGGCTCAGAACCAGGGTCACTGCTTTCTCCATGGTCTGATCAAGGTCTTGTGCATTACCCAGGCGATCCAGCCGCAGACCAATCCGATCCCAGCGACAATGATTTCCTCTTCCCCGAAGGGGGACCCACTTACCCGTTGATAGACGACAAAAACCATTGCTCTCAATGACAACAGGGCAAATATGACTACAGGTGCCCAAAGTACAATCTTCATCATTCCCCCGTGTGCAATGCATGGACCAGTGCTCGACGACTGGCCGCCTACGCTCTCTATCCCGCCATCTGCGGCATCATGATCTTCTTGCACGCACTACCGGAGGTTCCTCTCTGCGCTCTTGCCACTGCAGCACTACCACAGAATACGGATGTTTCGCGCGCATGCGCAGTTTCGGGCTTTCCGTGCCACCTACAAAAGCTTCCTGCAGCGAAGTCGAGCAAGCTCGACGCTACCGAGGACGGCGATGATAGAGAATCCCGCCCGCTGCTGCACCGAACACTGCGATACCCAGGCCAACAAGCTCTTCTTCTCCAAGCGCTTCGCCAGATATCAGCTTGCCGACGGTCAGCAGCAGGACGTTCAATGGGAGCATCCACAAGAACGCGATACCAAGCCAGTAGATGATCTTCATTTCATGCCCTCATTGATCCGGATACATCGACTTGAACCAATAGGCAGATCTGTTCCTCATCCATGTCCTGAATTCTGTCATCTCCAGTTCCCGCAGCTGGCGCATGTCAATTCCATAGCGTTGGAACAGGGAAATGGGCTCTCTCATACTGTCCTCATCCACAGCCGACGGATCAACAGAGACGTTGATCTTTCTGAGAAACCCCTCAACGGACACCACGCCTGATGTTTCACTCAAACTGGAGGAGAACGCATCCTCATCCAGTCGTGAGTAGACCCTCAGGGAATCAATTTCTATTTTCAGCATTGCCAGTCGTTGCAGAAGTGGTTGCACGCATTCTGTTCCACCCGGCTATCGGGTGGGACCAAAAGATTACCGCCGCCGCCTTGCCAGGCACTGAGCTTCTCGACGGGGATTTCCTTGAGTTGGCAGGTGAACTGGAGATAGAAGGAACGGTCTTCTTTTCGATAGCTGTTCCATCCGACAGCCGTCACTTTGACTTCGATCCGACCATCGCCCTTGTGCGGCTGGTGTAGTTCAACATCCGCAGAATGGGACAGCCAGTAGTCTCCCTTGTGTGCGAAGCCTGCGCCGCCACTGGTCAAGTGCGCATCCACTACCTCCGGCATCCCTTCGGACGAAGGCGTGTATCCCTTCAGGCTGCCGGTGATCTTGGTGAACTGCTGGGAATCGATCACGCCCGGCGACTCCGAGAAGAGGCGCAGCAGAAGGAGCGTGCCCGTGCCCTTGCTCACCACCTGACCTGTATTTGCCGTCCACAGATGTTGCTCGAACTCGTCCAGACCGGCTGGCATATCAGTGGCAATCGATGCCTGCGGAACGGCGATGCATTCGTGAATGGCGCGAGCCTGCACCTGCAGGGTCACAAGGGAGAGAAGGAGAGCGCTGGCCGGAAGGCAGCACAGGCGTTTCATCATGTAGACACCGCTGATTCGAATTCAGTCACGCGAGCAACTGGCAGGATGTGCCTGATCAAAAGGGGATGCGTCGGGATCATGTGCTCCCGTCCATGCATCAAGGTCCTGCATCTGCAGGGGCGAGGCTTTCAGGCGCTCTGATAGCTGGGTCGGTGCATCACATTCATCGCGCCATTCCAGTGGGCTTGTGGAGCGGAACGATGCGTCAATCTGGATCTCGATGCCGGAATCTCCGGTGGAAATCACGGTGATCTGCCCTGCGACCGGAACTCCGTAGCAGCCGGTCTTTCCGGCGAATGCACTGGATCCACTGCTATGGAACATCCGTACGCGATCACCTGCGGCGGCGAATCGGTCTCCTGCCTTCGCGTCAGCAGGGAGCTGGACCGTGAGCTTGCTGAAGGTGGAACGGTCGGTCCACCACGAAGACCGGAATCGTCGAACCCCGATCACACGGTTGTTGCCGGTAACGATCTGGTGACAGGCAAAGAGTCGCTGGCGTGGCTCGACCGTCAGGCAGGCGAGGTCATGCATGGCAGCGTCTTCAACCACAAACGCACGGGCGGCCTCTGCATCGGCGCCGCAGGCAAACAGAAACGCACCACGGCTGAAGGCATGTAGGCGCTTCATGCACGAATCGATTCATCGCCCAACAGACGGAACCGCACCCTCGCCGATCGTAGGTAATCCATCTGCACCCTTCCATGGTTTGCAGGCCATCCGGCCAAGCGCAGATTGTTGCCGGTAAGTCAGGCAGCGGTCCAGCGTTCTAGAACAGACTTCCCTGCGGCGAATCCTTGCGCGGCGGCAACGGCTTCTCGAACCGGCTGCAATCCAGCTTCGGCCAGTGGCTGTTCTGCGCGTTGAAGCCCAGGCGCTTGCGCGCCAGCTTGAAGCGGTTGTTCAACAGTTCCGCATAGACGCCCTGGCCACGCATGCGCGTGCCGAACTGGCTGTCGTAATCCTTGCCGCCACGCAGCTGCTGGATGGTGCTCATCACATGCGCGGCACGATCCGGATGATGGGTATCGAGCCAATCGCGGAACAACGGTGCCACTTCCAGCGGCAAGCGCAGCAGCACGTAGCCCGCAGTACTGGCGCCGGCATCATGCGCAGCCTCCAGAACGGCTTCCAGTTCGCTGTCGTTGATCCATGGAATCACCGGCGCCACCATCACACCCACCGGGATACCGGCCTCGTGCAGGCGCTTCATGGCACGCAGGCGCGCATGTGGCGCCGAGGCACGCGGCTCCAGTTTCGCCGACAGGTGCGGATCCAGCGATGTCACCGAAAAATGCACGCTGACCAGGTTCTCCGCCGCCAGCGGTGCGAGCAGATCGATGTCGCGCTCAACCAGCGCGTTCTTGGTGATCAGCGAGAACGGATGTTTCGTCTCCAGCATCACTTCGATCAGCTGACGGGTCAGCTTGAACTTGCGTTCGATCGGCTGATACGCGTCGGTGTTGATGCCCAGCGCGATCGGTTGCGGCACGTAGCCCGGTTTCGACAGTTCCTTGCGCAGCAGCTGGGGCGCGTTGGTCTTGGCGAACAGCTTGGTCTCGAAGTCGAGCCCGGGTGACAGGTTCAGATAGGCATGCGAGGGCCGCGCGAAGCAGTACGAGCAGCCGTGCTCGCAGCCGCGATACGGATTCACCGATTGGCTGAAGCCGACGTCCGGCGAGGTGTTGCGGCTGATGATGCTGCGCGCGGTCTCCGCGCGTACTTCGGTGCGCAGGCGCGGGGCGAGGAACTCCTCGCTTTCGTCCACTGCCCAGCCGTCGTCCACCGCCTCGCTGACGGTGCTTTCAAAACGCCCCGCAAGATGGGACGTGGAACCCCGGCCCTTGATGGCGGCCTGGGCGTTGCGAGGGGGGTGCTGCATGTTGCCCTCCGGCCGTTACGGGATATTAGTATTATTGCTAACCACAGGCGGCGCAAGCGGCCAGGATTCACGTAGCTGTAGGGGCGGAGGCGTATGGGACCGCACGTTGACCCCAGACTTGTCCACAGGGTTGCGCGGCTTGCGACCGGGCGCGCGCCATCGCCGCGGCCGGCCAGCATGGGCCACGGGTGTCTCAACAGCTGCGATGGGAAGATCGGCTGCAGGGGCGCATGCAAGGCCGGAACATGGGGACCTGCCGCACGTCCTCCGGCTTCAATCTGCAGGGGGAAGTCAGATGCACTGCTACAGCAGTGCCAGATAGCCCTTCACCGTGGCATCCAGGCCGTCGTACAGGGCTTCGCCGATCAGGGCGTGGCCGATCGAGACCTCCAACACGTCGGGCACATCGGCCAGGAATTCACGCAGGTTGTCCTGCGACAGGTCGTGTCCTGCATTCACACCCAGGCCGACGGCCTGTGCACGGCGTGCGGCGGTGGCAAACAGTTCAAGCATTGCCCGCGCGTCGCCAGCAGCATGGGCCTCGGCATAGGGACCGGTGTACAACTCGATGCGGTCGGCGCCGACCTCGGCCGCCTGTTCCAGCAGCGGGTTGCCGGCATCCACGAACAGGCTCACCCGGCAGCCCATCGCCTTCAGCTCGGCCACCAGCGGGCGCAGTCGCTGCGCGTCGCGCTCGAAGTCGAAACCATGATCGGAGGTGATCTGACCATCGCCATCGGGAACCAGCGTGGCCTGCGCCGGACGCGTCTGCGCGCACAGCGGCAGCAGCCCGGGGTAGCCCTCGCGCGGCGGCGCGAACGGGTTGCCTTCGATGTTGAATTCGACACCCCGCGCGCGGGTCAGCGCCGACAGTGCCAGCACGTCCTCGGCGGTGATGTGGCGACGGTCCGGCCGCGGGTGCACGGTGATGCCATGCGCGCCCGCATCCAGGCAGGCCTGGGCGGCACGCACCACGTCCGGTTCGGCACCGCCACGCGAGTTGCGCAGGACGGCGATCTTGTTGACGTTGACGCTGAGCTGGGTCATGGAACGGGACTACGGGGAGTAAGAGGGAGGGTCGCTGCCGTCGGCCTGAGTCACCTTGGCCTGTTCGCGCAGACGCCGCAGTTCATCGCTGTCCACCAGTGTCGCCGGATCACGCTGAAGGTCGCCAAAGCGTGCCACATAGCGACCGCGCACCCACGCCAGCAGGAAGGCGAGGGCGGCCAGCAGGGCCAGTGACATCAGCCCCATGTTCGGTGTTTTCAGGGCAAAGGCGAAGCAGCCCAGCGCCAGCAGCAGGTACAGCCAGTACATTGTCAGTCTCCCCGGGCCACCGCCGCAGTGTAGCGCTGCCTCACAGCAGCGGCGAGGCCAATCGCGCGAAGGCCTCGGGCAACCGATGCAGCCACAGCGAGCGCCCTGCCTGGTCGTGTACGCGGGTGGCGCGCTCGAACTCGGACTGCAGCAACGTAGACAGTTCCGCTACCCGGTCACGGTCGCTGATCATCATCGACAGCTCGAAATTCAGGCGGAAGCTGCGGTGATCGAAGTTGGCGCTGCCGACGATGCAGACATCGTCGTCGGCGATGAACGCCTTGGTATGCAGCATGCGCGGACCGTACTCGTAGATCTTCACTCCCGCATGCAGCAGTTCGTCGAAGTAGGAGCGTGCGGCCTGGGTGACGAACCAGGAGTCGCTCATCTTCGGCACCAGCAGGCGCACGTCCAGGCCACCGAGCGCCGCCGACGTCAGCGCCATCCGCGCCGCCTCGCCGGGTACGAAGTAGGGGGTCACCAGCCAGACCCGCTCACGTGCCTCCTGGATGGCGGCCACATGCAGTCTGTGAATCGTCTCCCATCCCGAATCCGGGCCGGAGACCAGCACCTGCGCGTCGATCGCACCGTCGCCGCGCAGGGCCATGTCGCTCGGCCACAGCCGGGCGATGTCGAACCGCGAGTGGTCCTGGCCACTGGCGTACAACCAGTCCTCGGCAAACACCAGCTGCAGGCTGCGCACCACGTGCCCGCGCAGGCGCATGTGCAGATCGCGATAGGCATTCGGGTTGCGGCTTTCATCTTCGTCGTCGGTGATGTTGATGCCGCCGGTGAACGCCAGGCGACCATCGACGATCACCAGCTTGCGGTGCGTGCGCAGGTTCAACCAGGGGCGTTTGAACGGCTTCAGCAGCTGCCGCGGATGGAACCAGACCACTTCCGCGCCGGCATCCAGCAGCGGCTGCAGGAAGCGCTGGCGCACGGCGGAGGAGCCCACCGCGTCCAGCAGCAGCCGTACCTGCACACCGGCGCTCGCCCGTTCCTGCAAGGCATCCCGCAACGCGGTGCCGGCGTGGTCGGGATTGAAGATGTAGTACTCCAGATGCACGTGGTCACTCGCCTGCGCCACCGCTTCCAGCAATGCAGCGTAGGTGGCCGCACCGTCAACCAGCCAGGTCACTTCGGTGGCGGTGCTTGGCGCCAGACCCGTCGTCGCCTGCGCGATCTTGGCCAGCTCGGTGCAGTCGGCATCGGGCGGGCAGACATCGCTGTAGTGCTCCATGCCCGAACGCGCACGACCGCGTCGCAGTCGTTGCCGCTTCACCTTCTGCGGCCCCAGCAGGTAGTAGATGAAGAGGCCGAGGTAGGGCAGCAGCGCCAGCGACAGGATCCAGCTCAGCGTGGCCACCGGCTCGCGTTTCTGCAGCATGATCCAGCCGGTCAGGGCGAGCAGGTACAGCAGGTAGGCCACCGCCAGGATCGTTCCCAGGTGGGCGATGCCATCAAGCCAATGGCGCACGGAATCGAAGAGGGCGAGCATTCGCCGATCATAGCGGGGACGCGCACCGGTCAGCGGCATTTGTTCCCGGACGCGTTCCCGGCAAGACGCATCCACGGATGGCGTGGATCCACGTGTCGACCAAGGTCGACACCTACCAACAGCGGCGACGTAGGGCCGGCAGACCACCACCGCGCACAAAAAAAGACGCCCCTGTTTCCAGGGGCGTCTGCAGTCGCGTCATGACTGATGTATTGCGGTGTAGCGATTTACTGCTGCACGAAGCCGATCTTCTTCATCTGAGCATTCTTCGCGGCGGCCAGAACCTTGGCCATCACGTCGTACTCCGAATCCGGGCTGGCATCGATCCGCAGTTCCGGCTGGTTGGTCGGGTCACGCTGGACCTCCTGCTCCATCCGCTGCTGCAGTTCGCTTGCGTTGATCGGGCTGTTGTTCCACGAGACCTGGTTGCTGGCGTCGATCTTCAACTCGATCGGCGGCGGCGGTTCGACCAGCTGCGGCGGTGGGTTGAGCACGCGCTGCGGCAGGTCCACGGCGATCGGGTACGTCATGATCGGCGCGGTGACGATGAAGATGATCAGCAGCACCAGCATCACGTCCACGAGGGGCGTGACGTTGATGTCTGCCATGGGGCCTTTGCCACCACCACTACTGAATGCCATGGCTTATTGCCCCTTCTCTTTGGTCGCCACGAAGCCGACGTCCAGCATGCCCTGTTCCTGCGCGATCTTGGTCATCTCGTTGATGACACGCATCTTGGTGGTGCGGTCACCACGCAGGTTCAACGGCGGCTGCGGGGTCTGCTGGGCGGCGGTCGCCAAGCGCGACTCGAGAGTCTGCTTGTTGATCTCTTCGTCGTTCCAGTAGATCGAACCGTCTTCCTTGACTGCCAGGGTGATGGGGCCCTTGCGGTCGTTGGTGTCGTCCGGCTTCTGGACCAGGTTGGCCTCCGGCAGATCCACCTTGACCTTGTGGGACATCAGCGGCGCCGTGATGATGAAGATGATCAGCAGCACCAGCATCACGTCCACGAGGGGCGTAACGTTGATGTCGGCCATGGGGCCGCCGCTGTTACCACTACTGAAAGCCATAACGGGCTCCGTCTAGATCTTGGTGACTACGTTCTCGCGGGTACAGCGCGTCGCAATTAGCGGACGCGCGAACCGGTGGCGAAGAAGTCGTGCAGGTCGTGCGCGAAGGTATCGAACTTGCTGATGGTCGCGCTGTTGATCTTGCTGAAGAAGTTGAAGGCGAACACGGCCGGGATCGCGACGAACAGACCGATGGCGGTCATGATCAGTGCTTCACCCACCGGGCCGGCAACGGCGTCGATCGAAGCGGAGCCGGTGGCACCGATCTTGATCAGCGCGCCGTAGATGCCCCACACGGTACCCAGCAGACCGACGAACGGAGCGGTTGCACCGACGGTGGCCAGCAGGGTCATGCCCGACTGCAGCTTGTTGCTTTCGCGGGTCACGGCCTGGCGCAGAGCGCGGTCGACGAACTCCGAACGGCTCAGGTTCTCACCCACGCCGCCGACGGCGCCGCCTTCAGCACGCTGGTGGTGCGCAGCAGCCTGGGCAGCGTCCAGAGCGATCTTCGAGAACGGCTCCGAAGCCGGCTGCTCTTCCATTGCACGGATGGCGTCCTGCGCGTTCGGGGTATCCCAGAACAGGCTGACGACGCGATCAGCGGCGCTCTTCAGGCGGGTAGCACGGAAGATGTTGATGACGGTCCAGTACCAGGACATGGCGGACATGACGACCAGGGTCAGCAGCACGACCCAGGAAACCGCGAAATCACCCGGCTTGGTGGTCATTTCGTGGATCAGATGCTCGAAGCCCATCTGCGACAGGGCGTTGGACGGATTGCCCCCGGCAGCAGCGGCGATGAAAATTTCCTGCAGCATGACGCTTACCTTTGTTGTGTGTGGTGATAAAGGGTGTAGCTAAGCTAAACAATCGAACTGGAGGCGAGGGTGGCCAGGCGGCCACCCGGGCGCATCAGTTCAGCGCAAAGTTGACCGGGACGCGGACGCGGCCAGCAGCCTTCTTACCGCCAGCTTCGGCGGCGTTGAAACGCCACTTGCGGGCAGCTTCCATCGCAGCACGGTCCAGATCGCGGTTACGGCTGGACTTTTCCACCGTGACATTGGTGACGTTGCCCTGGGCATCGACATCAATGATCAGGATCACTTCGCCCTGGATACCAGCGCGGAAGGCGGCCGGCGGATAGCGCGGCGGATTCATGGCCTTCGACGAGATGTCCACGCTGGCCTCGATCGAGGTCGGCGGTGCCGGCGGCGAGGGCGGCGACGGCGGGGTGACGATATCGTTCGCGCGCGGTTCCGGCACGTCGACGACCGGCGCCTGCGGCGGCGGCGGGACGGGCGACTGCTTCGGCGGCGACAGATTCTTCACCGGCGGCGGCGGGGTGTCCTGCGGCGGCGGCGGCGGGGGCGGGGGCGGGGGGGGCGGCGGGGCGGCGGCGAGGGGCACCATGAC